>NZ_JBIQNW010000029.1:0-84169 GCF_047228265.1 Nostoc sp. UIC 10607
AGCTGGATTTATCGCCTTTTCCTGCACCCTCTTGACAAAAGTGCAATCATTCTAACCTCTCACCGATGCTCACGGGGGCACGGCTACGCTAAACAATGATTTTTCACGATATTTTTAATCCTCAAATCTTCATGCTCTAAAAGTTACAAAAGAAAGATATTTGAATTACAGTAATGTCTTTTTAAAAAACTTACAAACATTAGAATCTATAACTTTTGGATGATGAGCTTGTTAGCTAATTAGACGAAAATTTTACTGGAATTTAGAAAATATTAAGCAAAAAAATATGTCTAGGATCACAATTACTGATTTGCAACTTGACAATCAAGTTGAAGAACGCGAAGTATCTGAGGCTATTATGACGGTAGTCATTGGAGGAATTCAACTTAAGCTTCTAGGTAATAATATTCTGGATGCGACATTCAAGGGTTTTACATTGACAGTTTAAATTTGGCAACATATTACATATTCCTTGTAGAAGGGGTAAATTCAACGAAAATCGGCGGGAATCGTATAGCTGCTCGCCGATTTAGTCATTTGTCATTAGTGCCAATTACTAATGACCAACGACTTCGATTTCCCCCTTAACTCAAAAGTATTGCCTATACACTAGCAACAATAAATACTTCCTGTTGCTGCATTACTGCTGCCTTACAATCAGACAATAAAGACAAAAGCGTAGGCGTGGAGGTATTTTTTTTCAGACAAGTTTTTTAATATACGTAATGGCTCAAGTATGGTTACACTACCGACATAGTAATCAATGTTGGTGGAATACCGAGCGATGTATAGAAATGCTAAAAGATTTACTGGTATTTTTCTGTTGATTTTTCTGTTGATTGTTTCTATTAACTTTGCAGTCATTGCTCAAGATAGTTCAGATGGCCCTTCTGTAAATTTGGCATCGCCTCAGGTATGTTCGGTACCTCCTGGTCTCAAAACTCAACAAGTCATTGCCGACAATGGCCGTAACCAAGTTAAGATGGGCGATCGCATCAGGGTAAGAGTTGAAGGATTATCAGCAGCGACCAGAAATGCAACGGCTAACGCCAATTCATTTGATCCTCGACAATTAGTGTTGTACCTGGATGGCTATGAACTAGAGGATGTCCACGGAGAACCAGTCATCGTCATGGTTCCAGGTAAAGATCAAAAGAAAATTGTTGATGATAATTGGTTAGCCTTTCGACTTGAACGTACCGACTCATCTCAAACTGCATGGAATGCGCTTCTTGGTAGAACAAGCAGATATAGTATTAACGTGATAGCGGGAGTCGGCTGTCCCCAGAAACTAGCGATTCCGGTAAGCAATCCTTTATCACCTCCTCAATTAAAAATAGTTCTATTTTCGTGGCGATTTTGGCTATGTCTGCTTCTACTTGTGGCTATTGTATTAATATTTGTTAGGTATTGCCGAAACACTCTTCGTAGCCCTGGGATAGAAGGGGTTTGCTCAAAAAAAGAGGTGATTGGTGGCCAGGAACTATTGATCGCAGAAAAAGTTGATCTTGAAAACGAATATCGGAAAACCCCAATTGCTCAATTTTTCCTTGGTAGAAAAAAATTAAACAGAAACCCATTCAGTCTATCGATATCTCAACTTGCTTTTTGGACATTTCTAATTTTTGGTTCTTACCTGATTATCTACGGCATAACAGGAGATTATACCAATATTTTGACTGAACAATCACTAATATTATTGGGCATCAATTCTATAACTGCCTTTGGTAGTTCATTAATTGATGGGCAAGGTAATGAGAAAAAGCGAAAAGGTAGTCAACGGATTTCTGAAGGTTTTTTCTACGATATATTATCAGATATCAATGGAGTCAACTTTCATCGGTTCCAAACATTTATTTGGACAGTTGCGATTGGACTATTCTTTGTTTGGGAAATCATTAAAAATCTGGCAATGCCGGAATTTGATGAAACACTTCTTACACTTCAAGGAATCAGTGCGGCAACATATCTTGGACTTAGAGGGCAAGAACAGCATGGCATGAAAAAAGAGCCGGAATCTACATCCACAGAAGATAACTCATTTGAACAACTGCTTCCACCAGAACAAGACAATCCACCGGAGAGAGATTCATCAATTCCTGCTGGCTAAATTCTAGAGAGTTTGTAGTAAACACTTTAGTGTAACCTCCCTTTTTCTGGATTCGCTGGAATTGATTTTGTATTCATTACTGAATTAATAGTAATACTTGAACTATGAGCCAGTATCGTTTCAAACAGTCATTCTCTGATGATCCCAGCTTAAGCGATAAGCTTTTTGACTTGATGGAAGTCACATTTCCCGGACTCAGCAGTTTAGCAGAATGTGCAAGAAAACTAGGTGCATCCTGGGAAACAGCTTCAACTCCGTTTATGCGCTTTCATGATGATATAGCTATTACCCATGTGGGAGTGTTAGAAATTCCCATGCAAATTATGGGACAAAGGCTCACTGTCGGCGGAGTTCATGGAGTAGCTACCCGTGCAGAATTTCGCAGGAGAGGGTATTACCGTGAAGTAATGGGAGAAGTGCTGGAATATTGCGATAGTTTTTACGAAACCCTGGTACTGACGACACCACAACCGGAGTTTTACTTACCTTTTGGCTTTCGTGTAGTCGAAGAACACATCTTCAAAGTTAAGTGTAACTCCACAGGTAGCACTGATAGCTTCAGAACACTGGATTTTACAGTGACCAAAGATTACACATTGTTACACAGACTTTTGGAAACACGCGCACCTGTCTCTAATATAGTTGGTGTAGTCAAGGAAAAACCTGTGTTCTGCGTCAATGAAGGAAGTCGTCCTTTATACTATGCAGAAGATTTAGATTTAATCGCCTGCATGGAGATAGAAGATAACCGACTTCATCTTTTTGATTTAGTTACAACGCAGATATGCTCTTTGAAGAATATTCTTGCTAAAATACCTCAACCCATTGAAGAAGTAGTGATTTACTTTAGTCCAGAACTTCTTGATGTCAAAGATGTGCAAGCATTCACCCATGTATTTGATGAAACTGTGTTGATGGTTCGTGGTAAATTTGCAGCGGAAGGTGAGAAATTTATGCTGCCGCGTTCAGCAAGGTGTTGAGTTACTCAAAAACAGCAATTTCACATATTAAGATTAGCTAGATTTGCAAGCATACTTTGTATGATAGTTCTGCACGCACTTTCAGATTTCATTGACTGCGATTTGGCTGTCAGTGACTCATCTTGTAGTTATTGGTATGAAGGGCGTTGTCTCCAAAGTGGCGTAGGCGTAGCCCGTCGTAAACATCGCTTAAGATTACCCCGCACCTCAACGTCCGAAGCGATCGCTCACGGTTTAATGCAACAACTTGCCAAAAATGACTGTTCTTCTCGTGAAGGCAAGATGTATGGAATACTATTAGTCGAACTGCCTAATGGCGAACAAAGGGTACTCAAAGCCTTCTCCGGTCTTTTGAATGGTTGTAGTGTGGTTGAGGGATGGGTGCCGCCAATTCCAGGAAGAGACGAAGTTGCTTTAGAAGAAGCCCGCACTTTGGCACAGTTGGACGCGATTAAGCAGGAAATTCTTAACCTCAAGCAACTAACGGAACGCCAGCAGTATGAAACCCTGTCTGAGGAATTTGAGCAACAGTTGCAAGTAATGAGCGATCGCCATCGCTATTGTAAACATCAACGACAGGAAAAACGTCAGCAAATCTGCAATACACTCACTCCAGAAGCACTCACTATTGCCCTTGAACAACTCGACGAAGAGAGTCGTCAGCAGGGAATTGAGCGACGACAACTTAAACGCCAGCAAAATGCGGTATTACAGCCCCTTCAGCAGTTAATTGCAGCGACGGATGCGCGAATTAGCGAACTGAAACAACAGCGTAAAGAACTGTCCCGTCAACTCCAAGCTCAGATGCACGCTACCTACAGCCTGACTAATTTTTCTGGGCGATCGCTATCATTACAGCAATTGATGCCAGGAGGTTCTCCCACTGGTACAGGAGACTGTTGTGCCCCAAAGTTGCTTCATTATGCCGCAACACATAATCTCAAACCACTGGCAATGGCAGAATTTTGGTGGGGTGCTTCTTCCGTAAATCAGGATAAAATCCAGGGGGAGTTTTACGGAGCATGTGCCGAGCGATGTCAGCCATTGATGGGCTTTTTGCTCTCAGGCTTGAAACCTCCTGCCCCCAGGGGAGGGGTTGGGGGAGAAGTCACTTTACCAATTATTTATGAAGATGAATGGCTGATTGCTGTCAACAAACCTGCTGGGCTACTTTCGGTGCCTGGTCGTTACCGCGATCGCCAAGATAGTGTCTTGAGTCGCTTACGTCATCTGTTAGCTGATGGCATGGCACTTATATCTGTGCATCGCCTAGATCAAGAAACTTCTGGTATTTTGTTATTGGCACGCGATCGCCAAACCCATCGCCAACTCAGCCAGCAGTTTCAGCAACGCCAAGTTCACAAAGTTTATGAAGCCCTGCTTTCCGGTACTGTGACAGTTAACCAAGGTGTGATTGACTTGCCATTGTGGGGAGATCCTGAAAATCGCCCTTATCAAAAAGTTGATTGGCAACACGGTAAACCGAGCTTGACACACTTCCAAGTAATGGCGAGGGAAGGAGACTACACCCGCGTAGAATTTACGCCGCTAACAGGACGCACCCATCAACTGAGGGTTCATGCGGCTGATAGACGAGGACTTGGGGTAACTATTTTAGGCGATCGCCTTTATGGATGCTGTGTAGTGACTAGCCGATTACATCTCCACGCTAGGGAACTTCGCTTCGAGCATCCGCAGTTAAATGAAACTATTCACCTAAATGTAAAGACACCATTTTGAGAATGGGCGTTGCATAAATGGGGGATGAATTTGAGGTTGAAAGCATTGAAGTTCGTTCCAAATGGGTCATAATCATCCCTTGATTCAGCAACGCCGGATTTTCTCTACTCTACATTTTTACTTTGTATTCGAGCCTCGATAAATTCGCTCCATTTGCTCTGGAGAAAGCACTGTCATTGGAAACCATTCATTTGTGGAAATAGGGAGTTCCTGAGACGATTGATATGCTTGTTGTTGAGTTTTAGTGAAATGTATCTCCACATTGCTAGTTAAAGGTGGGCTAAGTAACGTCTCATCTATCTCCGATGGGAGAAGCTGATTTTGGGGCAAGACATAGGCGTGCTTTTGTGGATCGTATGCCAAAATTTCTCCTGTCTCGATTTGATAAATCCAAGCATAAATATTGAGTTGCCCTTGGTGGAGCTTAGAGTGAATCACCGGATAAGTCCGTAAATTTTCGATTTGGGTGAGTACATTCTCGGCAATAATTATTTCTAAGAGTTCTTCCCCTTCATAGTGGCTATAATTGTCTTTCACCAGCCGTCGGGTTGCCTCTGCATACTTGAGCCAGTCATGTACAAGCGGCATTTCTACCCGCAAGCTGTCTAACTTCATTAACCCTTTCATAGCACCACAATGCGAGTGACCACAAACAATAATTTGTTGAATATCTAATGCTTGAATAGCATATTCAATTGTTGCCCCTTCACCGCCATTAGTCGCACCAAATGGTGGAATGATGTTGCCTGCATTGCGGATAACAAACAATTCCCCCAACCCGGCTTGTGTAATCAAGTTTGGATCGATACGCGAATCTGAACAAGTAATAAATAGTACTCTGGGCTTTTGACCATGAGAAAGTTGTTCAAACAGTTCTTCATTAGCAGAAAAATAACTACTTTTGAATTCGCGCAAACCTTTAATCAGTTTTTTCATAAAAGTACCTAAATGAATAAGTAATACTTGAAATCTTTCGTAAAAATTTATTTCTCAAATTAAGGAAGTAGGACAGGTTAATAGTATCTATAAACAGATTGACTTAATTGATCGGCTTTTGCCATTGCCCCATCGGCTTAGTCAAAGGGTGAAATTAATTCTTGTATTGTTTAAGCAGTCTTGCCAAACTACTCTCTTTGGCCACAGTTTTAACATGAACTCAATCTACAATTGGAAATAAATTTGATATTTTTTCCTTCCACTTATCTAATTCCTCATTCCCGATTCCCTGTCTGCACAAGCAATCTGCCAGCATGACAGCAAGTACTCGAAGCCTAGGTTTTCTCTCAAAATCTCAGCCTTCTTGACTTTTTTCAGTCTTCCAGCCCGCAATTTAGGCCGTATAGTGATCCCGGACGGGTGCGGCAGAACGACCCACACACGCGATAAATAGCTAAACAAAATTTATTACATAGTTTTTACCAAATGGAATTTTTGAAATTTGAAGTTAAATGCTCTTAACATTTTTTGCAACATAACTATTTTTACAACACATAGTTTTGCTAAAATAAATTATTTATCTGACCAGCAAAGATCAAAAAATTGGTATTAATCTTAGTCGCCTCCCAAATGGAGGAATATAGATGACGAACCAAACCATCTTGGAACCATTGCCAGAAGACCAATGGTTTATTGAAAGCCAGGAACTACGATCCTTTGTAGCAACAGTGCGGGAAATTAGCGCTAGTACTGTTGACGATCGCACACAAACTCTCGCTAGACTAAAATCCTATTTTCAAGAACTGCTTGCTCAACAGCAATGGCTATCTGAAAAGTTTGCCCAAGTCAACCCCGAAAGCAGGATGGGCGGCGGTATTGGTCAGTGGCTACTTTATCGCGCCAAAGACCGTTCACTGTCAGTCTTCAGTTTGGTGATTCCCCCAGGTTCAACGACTCCCGTCCATGACCATTTAGCCTGGGGATTGATTGGTTTATACAAAGGCAATCAAGAAGAAACAGTCTATCGCCGTGTAGATAACGGCGATGCTGAAGGACACGCACAATTACAAGTAACTGAAGTGCAATCGCTTCAACCAGGGGATATCTACTGCCTCTTACCTCCAGATGGTGATATCCACGCCGTCAAAACCACGTCCCAGAGCACATCTGTATCGATCCATCTTCTGGGTAATGATACTGGTTGCATCTTGCGTCACCAGTTCATCCCAGAATCTCACAGCGTCAAATCCTTTCGCTCTGGATATTCCAACGCTCCCTGCAAAGAGGAACAGGAAAAAGAACATGCCCAAGTACGCTAGACCAAAACCCCCCATATTCGAGCGAGTTGAAGACGAACGCCTACACCGTAAGCAACGCCTAGCCGCTGCTTTTCGCCTGTTTGGTAAGTTTGGTTTCAGCGAGGGAATCGCAGGTCATATTACAGCTCGCGATCCGGAGTTTACAGACCATTTCTGGATCAATCCATTAGGAACATACTTCGGTCACATCCGAGTATCTGATCTGATCTTAGTTAACAGAGAAGGCGAAGTGGTTAAAGGCGATGCGGAAGTGAATCAAGCTGCTTTCGCCATCCATTCTCATATTCATGAAGCTCGACCTGATGTAATCGCGGCGGCTCACGCCCATTCACTTTATGGTAAAGCCTGGTCTAGTTTAGGTCGTCTCCTTGACCCCTTGACTCAAGATTCCTGTGCTTTTTATGAAGATCATGCCCTATTTGAAGATTTTACAGGTGTTGTTTTAGAAAGTTTTGAAGGTCAGCGACTAGCACAAGCCTTGGGGCGAAAGAAAGCCATAATCCTGCGTAACCACAGCATTTTAACTGTGGGACATACGGTAGATGAAGCTGCCTTTTGGTACATTAACTTAGAGCGATCGTGCCAAGCCCAACTACTGGCAGAAGCTGCGGGTAGACCCACTACTATCAAACACGAAACAGCCCGTTTAACACAAACTCAAGTGGGGTCACATACAAATGGGTGGTTTGGTTTCCAGCCTCTTTACGACAGGATTGTACGTGAAGAACCTGATTTGCTAAATTAGTGCTGTGTTTTTTGGCACTGGGATAATAGCGGCGAAGTTTCCATTCACCGCACTTCCCGCTCTTTTATGTCCAAGAACGATATGGGTGGAAGAATTAATCAACGCGCGGATTGCTAAAAGTGGTGAAACAAAAGAAGCAGAAATTGCTAGAGTCAGTGCAACAGTTCCTTTAAGTCGCATCGGTACACCAGAAGAGTTTGCCAATGTCGCGGTATTTCTGAGTTCACCAGCAGCCTCATTTGTAAATGGAGTCATGCTGCATGTAGATGGTAGAGTTATTCAAGGAACATTTTGAGCAATTAAATACTCAAAACAATGCAATAGTTGCTTTTTTCAGATTTATAAATAAATCTTATCAATCTATTAAAATTCAAACTTTTTGTAGATATTCAGGTGGCACATGATCCACTAACCAAACACCATTAGCAGAACAATAAAAGATGTAACCCGCTTGATGCATTGCCGCGGCATGTACAGTCAAAACCACTGCTTTTCCATGTCTTGCACCAACAGTTTGTGCTGTTACAATATCCTTTGATAAATGGACATGATGTCGCGACATTTTGGAAATTCCTGTTTGCAGAATTGATTCTACAGATTTGCTTCCTGTGCCGTGATAAAGCTCATCTGGCGGGACAAAAGGTTCTAATTGTAAATCGACTTTTACACTATGTCCTTGGTTAGCACGAATCAAATTACCTGTAGAATCAAAAGAAAAGCGTTGTTTCTCGTTGAATTCAACTACCACCTGTAATTCCTGGCGGGTAATCGGAAAGTTGTTTTTAGCACAAGCAGTAAGTAGTTCATCAACAGCAACCCAACCACCAGGAGCAAGTTTAATTCCAATTGCATCCGGTGTGTGCCGCAGATATTTGCTGAGATATTTGCTGACTTTGACGAGGCGAGAATCACTCATTTGATCGGATGCACTACAAACGCATATTTATTATGCTACATCAAAATTATCATTGATGGTTTTACTGTATGGCAATTGACATAATTTGTCTTCCCATCATGGCTAATGCTACTCCAACCATCACAATGAGTGTCACCTTCCCACCAGGAACGAGTGGTTGATTTATACTATCTGAGTTTTCTTGTTCTTGACGTTGCTTCCAACTCATTAACGCCGGAATAATTCCACCTAAAACTGAGATACTAAATGTTCCAGTGTAATCTAGGGCAGTGAAAAAGATGCTGGGATTGAGCGTTCCAAGAGTCATCGGAGGGAAAAGAACTAAGGAATATAGGGGTAGGCGGCTAGAAAGTTTGCCCTGTGCAATGATAAAAATATCTTTGAACAAATCCAACAATCCGTAGACAAATCCAATGAATGATGTTGCGATCGCAAACTCTGAAAAAATAGATACTAGCACTCCTAACCATTCCCCCGCCCCACCTGCTCGGAGAATTTGCAGTGGGTCAAAAACAGTTCTACCGCCAGATGTGACATGTAGCATATCGGAACTGACGCTTCCTAAAATTACGGCATTCCACGCCAAGAACATAATTAGAGGAATCACAGAACCAAAAAAGATAGACTGACGAATTTTGCGGGCATCCCCTTCAAGTTGCGTTACAACCAGCGGCACAACGTTTTGGAAAAATAGGGCCACAGACATCACTGAAATGGCACTACCAAGAGCACTCCAGTTCTGAAATAAAAGTTGGGCACTCTGAATATGCCCTCCTGCCAGAAACAATAGTCCCAAGAAAGAAACGATGACAATTCCCACAAAGGCGCTGTTTAATTTTTCAATAAACTTTTCTCGCCCAAGATACATAATGCCACCAAATAAGAGCGTGAAAGTTGTTGTACCTACCCACGTAGGTAATATCTGCGCACCCCAGACTTTTGCTACCGCAGAACCTAAAATCTCTCCACCTTCGGTAATGTATGCCACCAAGAGAGCATAGTGCATGAATAAATATGCGCCGCCTGCAAGTCGCGCTCCCAGCTTACCAAGGATTTTCTCAACAATTCCCAAAAAACCTATACTGGCACGCCCTTCTGTTCGCATCGTGTTCAAGGTTACCTCTGCAACCAGTGACCCTGAAACTAAAGCGTAGAGCCAAACAGCAATCAGCCCAGATGTGGAGGGTACAATACCAGACGGCATGGTAACAGCTGGTAGGGCGAGAATCCCAGCCCCAACAGTGGTTCCCGCAATCAGTGCAGTACTCCCCAATACACTACCCGGTTGATGATTGAGCTTTTTTCCATCGAATTCGAGATGAGAAAACAACCGAGTGACTTGCTCTGAATCTTGGAGAACAGTCTTTATGGGAAGCATACTGAATACCCGTACTTAAACCAAAAAGTTAATATTAACATATGTAAATATTATTCGTAAAAACCCTGATGTTCTTGGTTTTTCAAGCAGATTTTTCTGTTAAATAAGCGATCGCCACTTCATTATGAACACAACTTTAATCGCTCTTTTGTTACTACGGTAAAAGTCAGGAACCGCTCGCAGCGATTCTCATTCAGATGCGTTACATGGGTAGGGACACGGCAATGCCGTGTCCTTTTTGCTGTACTTACCCATACGGAAACCACTATAAATGAATTAAAAACACCATCGCCTACTACCCCAGTTTGATATTTGGTGGCATTGGACTACCAGCGAGATTATTTGGGCGAAGCTTAAAGCTGGCTGGAATCAAATCTTTGCCTTACATCCAGTGGCGAGGGATGAATCTGATTACTGGCTATGAGCAGTCAAATAATCTGTCGCTTTACATTTGGTATCAGTGTTTTTCATGAGAATGTTCTCATGGTTCCTTAATTATCTTCTCATAAAATTCTGATTAAATTTAATTTAAGGTAAAGTTAACTGACACTCAGTAATACTTTACTTATCATCAGGAGGCATCCTAATTAACAAAGATAAAGCAGAAATAAAAGAGATGAAAATAGATGAAAAATATTACAATCACATCACCACAAATACGCAATTGAATATATTTTTTAAATATTTTTACCGTTCAAACCGTTGGCAAATTAAATCACTGTTGGCACTATTTTTAACTTCTCTATCTGGAGTTGCAGTATTTTTACCCAATGGCTTATCTACACAAGGGCGGGTGACAATATTTGTATTTCTGCTGGCAGTAATTTTGTGGTCAACAACCTCAATCAATGCTGGTTATATTGCCTTGAGTTCAGCACTTCTTTTACTGTTAACCGGGGGGATTTCCCAAGAACAATTTTTTGAGTCTTTGGGTTCAGATGTCGTCTGGTTAATGATAGGTGCGTTTGTTTTAGGAGGAGCAGTTAAGCAGACTGGTTTAGCAGCACGGCTAACTCAAGTAGTAGCTGCCAAAGCACACAACGTTAATAGTTTATTTTGGTTGCTCACTACAGTCTTAATTCCAATCTCATTTTTGATTCCCTCGACTTCTGGACGTGCTGCTGTTACCCATCCCGTTTTTCGCAGTCTCACCAATGCCATAGAGGATAGTCGCATCCGTCAGGCTCTAGCGTTGCTGATGCCTACTATTATCCTGGTGTCTACGATTGTTTCCTTAACTGGCGCAGGTTCCCATTTAATTGCTAAAGATTTATTACAAGAAATTTCAGGAAAAGATATATCTTTTAGTCAGTGGTTGCTTTACGGCTTGCCCTTTGGAGTGGCTGCCAGTTATGCATCTTGCTGGGTAATCATGCGGATGTTTCTAGACAAAAAACGCTGTCAACAAAAGTTAGATGTTAAATGTTTGCAATCAGAACCCTTATCTGTGCCAGAACGCAAAACATTGCTGATTATCTTCTTGATGTTGGCATTTTGGTTAACTGAAAAATGGCATGGTTTAGAAATTGCTACCGTCACCATCATCGGTGCAATGATTCTCACCGCACCCAAGTTTGGGGTGATTAAATGGAAGGATGCAGTCAAAGCTGTTTCTTGGAATCTAATTATTTTCGTAGCTGCAACTCTGGTTTTAGGACGTGCATTAATCAGTTCTGGTGCGTCGGGATGGATTATCAATAATATCTTTGATTTGAGTGACATCAACAGCACTAAACCCCATTTTCTGATTCTGCTGCTACTGGCTATCATTTCTCTGACTTCCCATATCTACATGACTTCCCACACTGCAAGAGCAGCAGCTTTAGTTCCTCCTTTGCTGTACCTCGCCAGCAGTCTAAATATAAATCCTGTCGCTGTCTTGTTTCTCAGCACCCTGGGAATGGACTATTGCCTCACCTTTCCTGTAAGTTCCAAAGCACTGATGGTTTACCAAGAGGCAGAAGAACAAGGCTTTAAACCAACAGATTTACTCCGGCTAAGTTCAGTGATGATTGTCGTTCACTTAGCTTTAATCGTGTTGTTCTACTACACCTGGTGGCGTTGGGTAGGTTTATCCCTCTAATTCTAAGTGCCCAGTAGTGAGTTAAGAATAAGAATTTCTCTCCTTATCTCCAATCTCCAATTGAACAACAAAAAAGCGGCTGGGTTGCCGCAGGAAGTTAATAATGACACTAAATATTTTAATCGCTCCTTCTGGATTTAAAGAAAGTCTTGATGCAGAACAAGTAGCTGATTGTATTGCTACGGGTATAACCAGAGTTTTATCCGATGTAAATATCCGCAAAGTACCTTTAGTAGATGGCGGTGAAGGCTTTACTAAAACCCTTGTAGCAGCCACAGGGGGTACTTTACATTATCTTGAGGTAACTGGGCCTGTGGGACAAAAAGTACAATCTCACTTTGGCTTTCTTGGTGGAACTACAAAGAAAACAGCAGTATTAGAAATGGCTGCTGCGGCTGGGTTACGTCTTGTACCTTCCAATATGCGAAATCCAATGATCACAACAACCTATGGCGTTGGTGAGTTAATTAAAGCTGCCTTAGATGCTGGTGCAGAGCGCATTTTAGTTGGCTGTGGTGATTCCGGTACTAATGACGGAGGTACAGGAATGGCTCAGGCTTTGGGCATAAAGTTATTGGATGAGAGTGGAAATGAGTTAGGTTTGGGTTGCGGTGAATTAATCAAACTCAAATGCATTGATTTGTCTGGGCGAGATTCTCGTTTAAATAAAGTCCAGATTGATGTTGCTTGCAACTGGCATAATATTCTGTGCGGTAAAAAGGGGGTTGCCAGAGTTTTCGGCCCCCAAAAAGGTGCATCTCCAGAAACGGTGGAAAGAATGGCTTCAGCACTAGAACACTACGCCGCAGTCATCAAAGCAGATTTAGGTATTGACGTGCGAGAAATGTCGGGTGGTGGTGCTTCTGGTGGATTGGGTACAGGTTTACACGCTTTAATTGGAGCTAAATTATACTCACGCTACGATATAGTTATGCAGTATTTGGAATTAGATAAGTTGATTCTAGAAGCTGATTTAATCATTACTGCGGAAGGCTGTATTGACTTTCAAACTCCACGCGGTAAGATTCCTGCTGAAGTAGCAAAGCGTGCCAAGCTTTATAAATTACCAGTGATTGCACTTGTAGGAACTATTGGTGAGGGTGCGGAAATTAATTTCCAGGAAGGTATCGATTACTTCAACAGTATTTTGACTCATCCCTGCCAATTGAGTGAGGCTATTGCTCAAACTGCAAGCTTATTAACAAATGCGGCTGAACAACTAGCGCGGTTGTTGTTAGTTGGCAGGCAAATTAAAAGTTACACGCCTATAGGTTAGTAATTCATCGTTTGAAATAATTTAAGTTTTCACCAGAAATTTACTAGTAGTTTATCAGTACTAAATTGCAAAATAAAGCTGTTCCTTACATCAGTAAGCCATTTAATTTTACTGATTTATTGAACAGCATTCATGCTACTGTGCTAGCAAAAGTTTAAAACTTAAAATGAGTGCGAATAGCCCCCACAAAAATACTGTTGTTATTGGCGTTATGTTCAGGATTAGTAATCAAAAATAACCCAGGCGTAATCGAAATATTATCTGTAACCTGAAACCGATAAAAGCCTTCTATATGTAAAGATGTGTCTCGATCAGCGATTAGACTACTACTGGTAACTTTTGGTGGCATTCCCATAACTAAACCAGCTAAATTACCTTCACCTCCCAAATCAGGTAACGCTAAACTAACAGCATAATTGAAAATATCTGCATCATCATTAGTGACTTGCGACTCGCTTTTTGTATAACCAACCCAACCAGAAAGGATAAACTTTGGATTTATTTGCCAGCTAGTTTCTAAACCAAATGAATTTGCTGTAGTCGCAACATTACCAAAAGGACTACGGGCGGTTAAACTACCTGTACTTCCTGTCAAATTAACTCCACTTTCCCCTCCACCTGCATAGTAACCATGAAGATAAGTAAAAGTAATACCTAAATTATCAACTGGTCGAAAATACAAGTGTCCAAGTGCCGCAAAGTTACCATTAAATAAGCCATTATTTTCCGTCGGAGCGGCTGCATTATTAGCCATATAAGCAACAGCAAGATGAGTTCTTTGATTTAATTGATAGTTAATCCCTAAACCTGTTCCGTCCATACTCCGTAAAATTGGGTTATACCTACCAAAACGCGAGACTGCACCGCTACCACTACTCGCCAAAGGATTTATAGGTTCAGCAATATCATTTAATTCCATTTCTGTAATAGCGATTGTTGTTTTTATCTTGTCACCAATAGGAAAGGAATAATATACTTCATCCAACCCGATATCATTACCAGTATCTTCATCAAAACCCAAACGAGTCATTGTTGTACCTGTAGTGCTGTCATCAAATTCGGGAATATTACCTGATTCTAAGCGGAGGTTTAATTCATCTTTTCCGGTAAAGCTAGTCAGAAAATTTAAACGTACACGCTGGGCAAATATAAGATTGGTATCTAATTGTGCATTGTTATTTTGATTATCATCACTATCGGCAACATTTTCACCAAAAATATTGGCAACAGTCAGAATTGCTTCAGCTTCTAGTTTTGTTGTAGGAGAGAATTGATTTGCTTTTAACTCAGAATTTGTGCTTTCTAAAGCATCTACTCGACTGCGTAGTGTTACTAACTCTGACGAAAATTGTGATTGTAATTTTTGGATTAAATCTAAATCTTCTTTAGTTGCTAAACTATTGTTGGTAGTGACAATTAACTCTTGCACTTTTGTTAAACAAGTATTTAAACTAGCTGCAAATTCATAACGTGTCATTGCACGTTCGCCGCGATAAGTTCCGTTCGGATACCCAGCAATACACGCATATCTTTCAATGAGTGATTGTAAAGCCTGAAATGCCCAATCTGTAGGTTGTACGTCTGAGAGTTGAGAAACAGATGTTAATTGTGATATGTCTGCTAGAGTAGTCTGTCGCTGATTTGCTTGAGCAAAAATTGGTGTATTAATGCAGCTTGTGGCAACAGTTAAGCTAGATGTCAAGATGAGGAATTCACCGATTTTATTCATTTTCACTGCAACAAGAAAGTATGAATATACAACGCTATTTGCATAATAAATTAGCATGATAATAACTCATAAATCATGAGAAAATTCTCATCTATTTATTTGCAATTAATCCTCGAATAAATTAATAGCCCCTAATTTTAATGCGTTTGTCTAGTGATGATCATCATCCAAATATCTCAGCTTAATGGCCTCTAGATATTTTTGTAACGCAGATAAGGTTACGCAACGCAACATGAGCATTTCCCTATTGGTGCGAACTATACCCAATTGTGGGTAATGTGCTGCAAACATTAGCAGGATAATATAGACAAACTAAAGAATGAGGGTTGTAGCGTTCGTAGTATGTGTCTTGTTGATAAATCCTTTCTCCGGCAAGAACTGCCTTCTTTGATAATTCGTTAACCGATAATTGATTTTATTTTTACCTTTGATTAAAGTTTGCTTAAGCTCCTGACTATAAAATAGGATGATTCTAATTAATTGGCAACTTATTTTTTAGAAAGGGAAAATTATTCCTTTCCTTCCAGTTCTATAAGTTACGGAATTATTGGTGAGGATTTTACAATTTTCTCTAGAACTTCTCCTGATGCTAAACCCATCTCAGGGAAAGTTTCGTATACACAAGTACCTGAACCTACACCTTTAGTTGGCGCTCTTTTTGCTTGTAGCCTTGGCTGGATGATGAAGAGAAAGGTAGCATCAAGGAAAAAGGTTACAGTCTAACCTTGGTTAAGTTGATATTAACGCTTTCTTTGCCAAGGATTAATCTCTTATTAGTAGGCTTTTATGTAGCAAAACAACATTTAACACAATGATACTAAGAGAAAAATTGGGAATTAAAACCTAATTTTGGTAAGGGAATTATTTATGAAGTTTGTCTACGATTACCCTGCCTTCTTCGTGTTAGCTGTTGCTGTGCTTTAACTTACCTGTTAGCCAGGAGTAGAGAATGGTAGATTACCGGAATTTTGAGCAGTTCCTGCACAGTCGAATGAAACGACGCAACTTAATTATTGGGGCAGGAGCATTGTCTGGTTTAGCGATCGCTAACCAATTTTCTCATCAAAGAGCGATCGCTAGAGGCAGATTTTCCAACTATCCTTTCACTTTGGGCGTAGCATCGGGTGAACCCTATCCTACCAGCGTAGTGATCTGGACTCGTCTCGCTCCTGAACCCTTAAACGGAGGTGGAATGCCACCTATGAATGTGCCAATTCGCTGGGAAGTTGCAACTGATCCCGATATGAGGCGCATTGTCTCCAGAGGTACGGTATTGGCAACTCCAGAACTAGCTCACTCAGTTCGAGTTGTGGTAGAAGGACTGCAATCTGATACTTGGTACTGGTATCGCTTTCTTGTTGGGCAAGACGCTAGCCCTATTGGTCGCACTCGTACAGCACCTTTAGCAAATAGCTACTTAAGTAAATTTAACTTTGCCCTTGTCTCCTGTCAAAACTATCAGCAGGGATTCTATACCGCCTACAAATATCTAGCACAGGAAGACCTAGATTTAGTAGTGCATGTTGGCGATTACATCTATGAAGGGGGAATCTCAAATAATGGCCCTAGACAGCACAACAGTGCAGAAATTGTGACTTTGGAAGATTACCGCAACCGTCACGCCCTCTATAAAACCGATACCAATCTGCAAGCAGCTCATGCAGCGTTTCCGTGGATTGTCACCTGGGATGACCATGAAGTAGAAAACAATTACGCCAACGATATTTCAGAAATTGATACTGAACCAGATCAGGATCGGGCAATTTTCCTCCAACGGCGGGCTGTTGCTTATCAGGCTTACTACGAACACATGCCACTACGCCCCTTCTCGCGTCCCGTTGGCCCCGATATGCAACTTTACCGTCGGCTTTCCTTTGGTAACTTAGCCACCTTCCATGTTTTAGATACCCGCCAATATCGCACCGATCAGCCCTGTGGTGATGGCACCAAAGAACGTTGCCCAGAAAACTTAGATCCGAATGCAACGATTACCGGCAAAGCACAGGAGGACTGGTTATTCGATGGTCTAAATAGCTCAAAAGCTAAGTGGAATGTTTTGGCGCAGCAAGTTCCTATTGCTCAACGAGACACAACACCAGGAGAAGGCGGAACCCATAGCATGGATAAATGGGATGGTTACGTGGCTTCGCGCGATCGCCTCATGGCTTTCCTCGGACAGCGCCAGCCCTCTAATCCAGTATCCTTAGCAGGCGATGTGCATTCCAACTGGGCGATGAATCTCAAAGCTAACTTTGATAACCCAGAATCCGCCACACTTGGGAGTGAATTCGTCGCTACCTCAATTAGCTCCGGTGGCGATGGGACAGATAGCAACCCCACGGTTGAAGCTTACTTACCCGATAACCCACACATTAAGTTCTACAACGCTCAACGGGGTTATGTTCGTTGTGCGCTGACTCCTACAACCTGGAAAACAGATTATCTAGTTATGTCAAATGTCACAACCCCATTTGGCACGATTAGTAAACGAGCTTCATTTGTAGTTGAGGATGGCCGTCCAGAAATACAACAAGCCTAATCATTTAATTCCCAGGTATTGACACCAGATAATCATAGATGGATACAGATGAATTATTAGTATTTATCTGCATCCATCTGTGTTTTCATTTTCAGAAAATGTAACTTTTGCAAGTCGATGCTTTCTAGCGTTAACCCAATCTACAAGATTAGCGATCGCACTAAAAATTTATTAAACAATAATTTGACAACGTGAGGCAAAGTCGGTGATATTAATTGGGGATAATTATAGGGATTATCTCATTACGATTTTTGCGGTAGATGTGGAAGTCGCTATCTAGAGTCAGAATCATACTTTCTGAATAATTTTCGGACATCCGCACTAAGCAAGCATCTGCAAAAGACATTGGTACAGACTGGTAAAGTTTCATTAGGGCTTTAACAGATTCAAACTCCTCTTGAATACGAAAAGGGACTTCAATATTTCCCAGTTCTATTAATGTCATCACAATATCTTGACCATTGTGAATATTTCTGAGCAGAAAGCAAGCTTCTGAGAGAACGGCTTCACAGGTTAAGAGTGGCTTGGCAATGGTTTCTAGCTCTTTGACTACCCAACTATGAAACCGATCTTGAGGTTGCAGAAATGCAACTAAAGCTCCTGTGTCTAGCAATACTCTACGCCGCATTATTCTCCGTAGCCTTCCATATGTTGGTTGTTGTAGGAGAGGTCTGTGAGATCATTGTTGAGGCAACCAACAAATTCCCGTGCGGCTTCTAAGAAAGATACTGGTTTCTCTGTCTGTGGCAGTCGCATTTTAAATTGGAGAAATTCTATAAAGTCTAGTACTTCCTGTTGCTTTTCGGGCGGGAGTTCTTGGATTTTGGCTGCTGCAATCTGGGAAATTTCCATCATTATTTTCTCTATTTCAATTTCAAGTTACTAGTAACGCCCCAGTTCATCTGTGGCAGATGACTTTGATTCTAGCCAATAACTCTCCATCAGATGCAATCGCATAGTTAGGTGGCGATCGCTAGAATAGCGAAAATGCTTAAGATTGTGAGTCGAAGAAGATGTTGCGTTTTCTAGCGTCAAACACCACTTGTATAATTTCAATTACTACCTGAGTATAATCTGATGCTAATTTCCCTGATCAAACGCAGTTTAACTCACTAATTACTGCGATCGCCAGACTGAATTAACTCAAGTTATACATATACAATGAGCTAACCTACGGTTTTTTACTTAGTTTTGGGAATTCTAAATCTAATAACCTACAGAAACCGCAGATATATATGACTAAATTTAAGATATGTGACTCAAGACAATGGCAATTTCTGCTTTTTGTAACAGGTCGCACTATTGTTATTTTTACCAGCATTTTGCTATTTTCAGAATCAAATGTGGCAAATGCTGGGCAGTATCCGATAAACATTGCACAGATAATGCAGACAGATTCGCCAGATGCAACTCTTGCTGCTGCTGAACTTGCATATCAGCAGGGGAAGGAGCTATATGAGCAAGGAACAGCAGAATCTTTGCTACAGGCGATCGCAAAATTTGAGATAGCACTCCCATTTTATCGGAAGGCAGGCGATCGCTCATCAGAAGCTTTCACCGTCGCTCATCTTGGCAAAATCTACTCAGATTTAGGGCAACAGCAAAAAGCGCTTTCTTATTTGAATCAAGCCCTATCAATCAGGCAACAGTTGGGAGATCAAAAAGGGGAAACTATTACCCTGAACAACATTGGCAACGTCTACTTAAATTCAGGAGAACTGCAAAAAGGACTCTCTTATTTTCACCAAGCCCTGTTACTCAAGCAACAGATGGGAGACAAAGCAGGGGAAGCTCTTACCCTGAACAACATTGGCATAGTCTATTTAGAGTCAACTCAATACCAAAAAGCCCTGGATTATTTCAACCAAGCCCTACCTTTAAGGCGACAGGTAAAAGACAAAGCAGGGGAAGCTCGTACCCTCAACAACATTGGTAAAGTCTACTTAGATTTAGGAGAACGACAAAAGGCACTGAATTATTACAACCAAGTTCTGCTTCCAATTCAACAAGTGGGAGACAAGGTAGGAGAAGCTATTGCCCTAAACAACATTGGTACAGTCTACTTAGATTTAAGAGAACGGCAAAAGGGGCTGGATTATTTCAACCAAGCTTTACCTATATCTCGACAAGTGGGAGACAAGTCAGGGGAAGCTCGTAGTCTAAACAACATCGGTACAGTCTACTTAAATTTAGGAGAACGGCAAAAGGGGCTGGATTATTTCAACCAAGCCCTGCCTTTATTCCAACTTGTGGAAAATAAAGTAGGGTTAGCAACTACCCTGAACAACATCGGTACAGTCTACTTAGATTTAGGAGAACAGCAAAAGGCGCTGGATTATTTTAATCAATCCCTGGTTCTGCATCGACAGGTGGGAAATAGGGCAAGGGAAGCTCAGACTCTTTATAATGTCGCCTCCGTACAACGCAATCAAGGAAATCTTAACGCAGCCCTGACTGAGATTAAAACAGTTATCAACATTGTTGAAGATTTACGTACCAAAATTAATTCTCAGGAACTCCGCACCTCTTATTTTGCCACAGTGCAGAATTATTATGAATTTTACATCGACCTGCTGATGCAGTTACACAAACAGCAACCATCTCAAGGATATGATGCTCTGGCACTGCAAACCAGCGAACGCGCCCGCGCCCGGAGTCTTTTGGAACTGCTGACAGAAGCTAAGACCGATATTCGCCAAGGCGTAGAGCCAAAATTACTATCTCAAGAACGCAACTTGCAACAAAAACTTGATACTTTAGAAAAACGCCGGATACAGCTACTAGGTGGCAACCATACCTCAGCACAGGTGCAAGTTTTAGAAAAAGAAAATGAGGCGCTTTTAGAACAATATCAGCAAATCCAGGCGCAGATCCGCGCCACCAGCCCACGTTATGCAGCACTCACTCAACCCCAGCCTCTCTCACTCACGCAGATTCAGCAGCAGGTGCTTGATGACAACACTCTGCTTTTAGAATATTCTCTGGGGGAAAAGCGCAGTTATCTTTGGGCAGTTACCAATAAGAGTATTACCAGTTACGAACTACCCAAGCGTGCAGACATTGAAGCTACCGTCCAAAAATTCCGTCAAGAAATCACAACCCCATATCTCAGAAATAGCCCATCTATAGATGTTCTCTCTCAACAACTACTTACACCAGTCGCCCAGCAACTAGAAAAGAAACGCTTAGTGGTTGTCAGTGATGGTGCTTTGCAGTATGTCCCATTTTCCGCCCTGACTAGACCAAATTCAAAAGGAAGTAGCAGCTATGAACCATTACTGCTCAACCATGAAATCATTACTTTACCCTCAGCCTCTACAGTAGCTATCCTTCGACGTGAACACAAAGAACGTAAATCTGCTGCCAAAACATTAGTTGTCTTGGCAGATCCGATTTTCAGCAGTGATGATGAGCGTCTCCAAGGTAAAGTACAAGTGTTTCGCCCACCTGTAGCAGAAAATAATTTAGACAGCCTCGCTTTAAGCAGAATTGCCACAGACTCAGATATTAGCTTTGAACGTCTGCGTTTTACACGTCAAGAAGCCGAGCAAATTCTTGCTCTTGTACCAGCTAACGAAGGCAAGCAAGCTTTTGACTTTACTGCTAGTCGTACCACTGCAACTAGCAACGAGTTGAGTCAATATCGCATTATCCATTTCGCTACTCATGGCATTCTCAACAGCAAGCATCCAGAATTATCAGGAGTAGTGTTATCGCTATTTGACGACAAGGGAATGCCACAAAATGGCTTTTTACGTTTGCACGATGTTTTCAACCTCAACCTGCAAGCAGAACTGGTAGTACTCAGCGCCTGTAAAACCGGATTAGGAGAGGAAGTTAAGGGAGAAGGATTAGTAGGGTTAACCAGGGGGTTTATGTATGCAGGCAGTCCGCGAGTCGTGGTGAGTTTGTGGAGTGTAGATGATCAGGCAACATCCGAACTCATGAAGGTATTTTACAAAAAGATGCTGCAAGAAGGACTAAAGCCAGCAGCAGCATTGCGGATAGCCCAAATAGAAATATGGCGCACTCAAAAATATGCCGCGCCCTATTATTGGGCAGCTTTCACTCTACAAGGTGAATGGAAATAAAGGAATGCTGAGTGAATTTTTCTTCAGCTTTTCTTTATTCACTCAATGTTGAATTTTTTTAAACATCTGTTACATTACTTTACAGACGGTTACAACTGCTACAACACTTTAACTTTGGAGTTTTACTCATGTCAGGTTTTAAGAATCCTGCGCCTATTGTTTCAGAAGATCCTAATGCTGTACGTTTTGGCTTCACTCCTCAGAGTGAAAATTGGAACGGTCGTCTTGCAATGATTGGTTTTCTATCTGCGATTTTGATTGAAGCTTTTTCTGGTCAAGGCTTACTCCATTTCTGGGGCATCCTCTAAATTAATGAGGTAGGGGCGCACACCCGTGCCCCCTAATAATTGTCATTCCACACAAGTTATTCGTTTCTAAACCTATGGCAGTTGTTGGAATTGGTGCAAAATATCAGATTTTTCCGGTTGAGCCAAAATATAAGTGAATAATTACTTTACATTGAATATGTATAGCTAAAACTCATGGAAATACCCCAACGCGTATCAGTCCGCTACAAAGACGCGTCCTTCAACACTAATGAAATCCGCTTGAGAACTTTTCGGCTTGGGTTACAAATATGGGAAGAACAAACCAAACCTAGAAAAACAGAGCTTTATCAGTTTATATCGTCTTGCTTGAAACAAGTTGACCGCCAAGATCGTTTTATGTTTTCTCTGTTATTCATAGAATTAACAGACCTCATACGCAATTCTTCGCTGGAAAGGGGAACGAAAGAAGTTCTGATTAAAACAGCTTTTAGGGAGTTTGCTTGTGCAATAACAGACTTTGAAGACGTTGCTAAATAAAGTTGGTTATGGCGGTGCTGATATTGCTTAAGTGTAACCCAACCCAGGCATCGCCCTGAAGTCAGCTAACCTAATCGAGTAGGATATCCATAAGTAAGCAGCTTTCCAATCAGATTAGTTTTTTGCTGAATGCGCGGATTGGTAGGTGTTGGGGAAGGGGTGACTACAAAAATGGCTGAATTACCTTATATACAAGAACTTGAGAGCGTTAGCATTTCTAAACCATCCGCGCACCTTATGGGGACTCGTTTTCAGCCATTTGCCTCTAGCCAACTCACAACTCCTCATGTTATGATTTCTGCATTCGCGCAACCGAACCTTGAAAACCAAATAAAGCAAGACTTTCAGAAGCCAGCTATTGCAATTACCTAAAATCCCTATTAGGGATTGAAAAGATTCTACCAGAATTTATTGAGGTTCCTCGGAACCTTGTAGAATTGCAATTACCTAAAATCCCTATTAGGGATTGAAAAGATTCTACCCGCAGGATTCAAGATAAAAATAATTGAATTGCAATTACCTAAAATCCCTATTAGGGATTGAAAATTAAAACTTTACAGAAACCCTTATTGCGATGTACCAAATTGCAATTACCTAAAATCCCTATTAGGGATTGAAAATCAAATATCCCCGCATCAATTCTCAATCCTACAATATTGCAATTACCTAAAATCCCTATTAGGGATTGAAACCCAAAAACAGACCCAGAACCACCACCAGAGAGAAAACATTGCAATTACCTAAAATCCCTATTAGGGATTGAAACTTTGTAGGGAATCAGCCTCTACACTTATTATTTGATTGCAATTACCTAAAATCCCTATTAGGGATTGAAACTTGCCTCCCGTGCCAACCTGATTAATTCACCTTGATTGCAATTACCTAAAATCCCTATTAGGGATTGAAACCTGGATATCCAGACTTTTCGCTAACTGGCATAAATTGCAATTACCTAAAATCCCTATTAGGGATTGAAACCACCATCAACAGGAGTAGGACAAGAAACGAAAATTGCAATTACCTAAAATCCCTATTAGGGATTGAAACAGCCCCAATTGCTCCTTTAATAAGATTTTCGATAGAGATTGCAATTACCTAAAATCCCTATTAGGGATTGAAACAGAAAAATTGACCTGTAATCCTTGCTAGAACTGATTGCAATTACCTAAAATCCCTATTAGGGATTGAAACTTTTGGGCGGTTATTCGTAATATTTCCCAGTCGTATTGCAATTACCTAAAATCCCTATTAGGGATTGAAACTACGCCCAAAGCAATTTTTGGTCAGTTGAATTTAATTGCAATTACCTAAAATCCCTATTAGGGATTGAAACCCGGTGTAATGTCTGGCACATCCTTCTTGGGCTGACAAAATGTTTGGTATGATTAAGAAGTGTAAAGTTATGTTACACTCAGTTACGAGTTAGGAGTCGAGCGCAACCGACATCTGACAACAGGCCAATTTATCAAACATTCCCATAGAACTCAGAAAATGACTCTATCGATTCGTCCCGATCTAACTTCTGCCGATCAGGTACTGTCATCTTTAGCGACTGGGCAACAGCAAACTGTAACAGAAGCTCAAATGATGCAGGCTGTGCGTACTTTGCTGATTGGATTAGGAGAAGATCCAGACCGCGAAGGACTAAAAGATACTCCGAAAAGGGTGATGAAAGCCTTACAGTTTCTCACAAAAGGGTATCATGAATCATTGGATGAACTGCTAAACGGAGCAGTATTTACAGAAAATGCCAATGAAATGGTATTAGTACGGGACATCGATATTTTCAGTTCCTGCGAACATCATATTCTGCCAATTATTGGTCGTGCTCATGTTGCTTACATTCCTAATGGCAAAGTAATAGGATTATCTAAGATTGCCCGTATTTGCGAAATGTATGCACGACGTTTACAAGTTCAAGAACGTCTGACTGTACAAATTGCTGATGCCTTACAAGGATTACTCAAACCGCAAGGGGTTGCAGTGGTAATAGAAGCAACCCATATGTGTATGGTGATGCGTGGTGTGCAGAAACCCGGTTCTTGGACTGTTACTAGTGCAATGCGCGGTGTTTTTGCAGAAGATGTGCGGACTCGTGAGGAATTTATGAATTTGATCCGACACAATTCTAAATTTCATTAAATAGCTTTGGTTCACATAAATGTAGAGATTTGACTATGACCAGTTTTTAAACTGGCGTTTGCCCCTCAAAATCCAAACAGTTTTGAGGGGCAAACTTTGGGGTTTTCAGGCTAGATTTTGATAAACCGTCAGCCTGCTATAGTTTGAGTAATTCTCACCTACCTACTTACCTAATACGAAGATAAACCATCAACAGATAGAGGAAAAGCGGAGAAAATAATGATAGCTTGAGAGCAAATAAAACAGATAAAAAGCCATTGTGAATAATTCAGCATTAATTGCCCTTTCCCTATTAGCGTGTATAGTCCTGTCGCCAGTTAGAAAAGCTGATATTGTCCAAGGTTCAACCAATCATGCTATCAAAATGTCTTCATTTAACCTCAGTTCCAAAAAATGGAAAAATCGCGTGCTACTAGTCTTTGCACCGTCTGTTGATAACCATACCTATCAGCAGCAAATGCAACTATTACAAGAGCATAACAGTGGTTTTGCAGATCGGGATTTAGTTCTCGTTCAGGTTTTGGCAACAGATGAAAGTTATGCCAACAAACAGCCAATAGATGCGTCTTCTGCTGCCAAGTTGCGCGAGTACTTTGGGGTTGACAAAGAAAATTTCCGTGTGGTTTTGGTGGGCAAAGATAGTGGTGTTAAGCGCAGTGATACTACACCAGTAAAGGCTACAGCAATTTTTGAGGAAATTGACGCTATGCCCATGCGTCAGCAAGAAATTCAAGAGCGAGGCAGAAAGTAATTAGAATTGCTGTAGTTAAGACTCTCTAATGTTTTCTTTAGTTGAATGACTAGCTTTGAAAAAGATTTGTCAAGTTTTTTATAGCGGAATAATCTGATGATCACTGTCCATCACTTGAACAACTCCCGTTCCCAGCGTGTGCTTTGGCTGCTGGAGGAACTCGGCATAGAGTACGAAGTCAAGCGCTACGATCGCAACCCGAAAACCATGTTAGCACCAGCATCGCTGCGCGAGGTACATCCACTCGGTAAGTCGCCAGTGATTACCGACGGTGCCCTGACCCTGGCCGAATCCGGTGCCATCATTGAGTATCTGGTCGAACGCTACGGTAACGGGCGGCTGATTCCTCCTCCGGGGACGCCGGAGCGACTGCGCTACACCTATTGGCTACATTACGCGGAAGGCTCGGCTATGCCTCCACTGCTGCTGAAACTCATCTTCGACCAAATCGAAAAGGGGCCAATACCGTTTTTCGTGCGGCCAATCGCTCGGGCCATCGTCAGCCGGGTCAAGAACTCATTTATTAAACCTCAGATCACGCAGCATTTAGATTACCAAGAGGCGGAACTGGAGAAAAGCACATGGTTCACTGGCAATGAATTCACCGCAGCTGATATCCAGATGAGCTTCCCCCTGGAGGCAGCCGCCGCGCAAGCAGGACTGGATGCGAAGCGTCCGAAGCTCATGGCTTTCCTAGATCGCATTCACACGCGTCCGGCCTACCAGCGTGCGCTGGAGCGTGGTGGTGCTTACGAACTGAGCTTCTGAGTTCAGTGACCTGTAGTTAGAGCATTGACCAACAAGCAAGAGAGAAACCACCGGATGGTACAACTCATGATATTCCTGTTAGGCTTTACTTGCACTGTAAGATTTAATCGGATAACCTGAGCGATCGAGATTGTTTTCTAAGAAAATCAATGAACAAATTCATACTGAGTTTGCTTTCTTCTCCTGTGCTGATTAGCTCTATTCTCTCTATGGGAGTAATGCTCAATCAAGCACAAGCTATGGAGCCAGAACTAAAAACCAACACCACAGACCGTCTATCTTGTATACGCAATAAACATAAAGTGGGTTTAGTTTGTGCAAGGGCTTCGGTATTAGCTCAAATTCCTAACTATCAGCGTGAAATAGAGTTTTCTCAGGAAAATTCTCCTATGCTGGAGTTCAATGTCGAGGAAAGCGATGTGGCAGTCACCTTATTTAATTGCGATTGTCCTGCTTGTATAAATTCTTTACGTCAGATGCGCGGCGTGACACCTTTGGTATATTAGCATTTTACAAATTTTTCTTTGTTTATAAGCAACATCCGCAAACTTTTGTGAGGGCATAACAATGTTGTGCCCTCACTGTATCTTGTATTCAAAATAATTACGCTGATTTTTCGACTCGCAAACCAAAGTAGGTCAAAACAAGCTCAACTGAGCCACTATTGACAACTTCATGTACTTCTCCCGGTTCTATCGCCACGCAGTTTCCCGGAAGTAGGGGGTATTCTTTACCATCAATGTGAATTAATCCCGAACCAGCTTCCACAAAGAATACTTCGCACATATCTTGATGTGCGTGTGCTGGTGCAGTTTGTCCGGGAGCAAAACGTGCTTGAGAAAAGTTAGTCAGGTGAGGTAAATCGCCGAAGCGTAGCATCACCTTTTTTTGATTTCGGCATTGTGAGAAACAGATTCTTCTGGCAGGTCTTTGAGGGAAGTAGTAATCATTCAGGTCTCAAATCATTTGATAATTCCACAATACCCCTAGACCCATCAATCCTTACCCGTTGACCATCTTGCAAAAGCCATGTAGCGCCTCGAACATCCATCACAGCGGGAATACCATATTCACGAGCCACGATCGCACCGTGAGAAAGCCTGCCTCCAGCTTCGGCAATTAATCCTCCAGCCCTTAATAACAAAGGTGCCCAGCCGGAATCTGTGTAAGGCACTACCAGAATTGTATCTCGATCAATCTCTGGGATGTCTTGTAAATTTCGCAACACCTTCACCCTGCCTTCAGCTTGTCCGTGACTGGCTCCAATCCCTTGTAAGATTTGATCAGAGTAGAGTGCAGAGGGAGCTAAGGGGTGAGGAGGTGTATTGCCGTAGACTAAAAGGGGTATTTGAATGATCTCACTATCTTGGACGAATTGCGATCGCCTCAATTCCACTAACTTATCCAACTCCTCAATTAACCTAGAATCGTCACCCACAACTAAATGCCGCACTTCATCAAACTCTAGAAAAAAGATATCTCCTGTTTTCTTGAGTAAACCGGACTTTAACCAAATCTTCTCTAAAGCTACAAAACTCCAACGCAATTCAGCCAAAAGCCTTGAATAAACTTCGGTAACTCGTCCTTTGATATCCACACGCCGTTGCACAAAAGAGCGTTTGCGCTTGCCAGCAAAGATGCTATTAATCGCGTCTTTAGCGCCTGATTGTGGTTCGTTACCCTGCATTAACTGCACAAACATCTGCTTAATCATCTGGGGATTTTCCCGCCAAGTGGGAACGGAAATATCAGTTCCGACTTCGCTTAAATAGCCGTAATCCTGAAGCAATTCGTCAAATTCTTGCAGGATCTTCTCTCCCTCTGGGGTTTGCTTTAATTGCTCAAATACTTGCTGCGGCTCAAACTCAAGCAATACTTCCTTGGCATCTGTGGCTAAAGCACTCAGCGATCGCAATGCCGCCACTTCTGGAGTAACGCTATTATCAATTTGCCCATCTTTCACCCGAAAAATCGCCTGCCGCAGGGCAGCGCTTAAGGGAGCTAAAATGCTGTAATACGTTCCTCGATGCAGCAACTCTAAAATCAAGTCAATTCTTGCCAACAGCTTGGCTGGTTCCAAATTATCTATATCTGACTGCGCCAACTCCGACAAACCAGGAATGAACCGTTTGTGATAATCTTCCTTGAAGTCTTTTTCTAAACTTAATTCCCGCTTCAGCAACTTCCCTAGTCCTGGCAAATTCTCCCAGGTTGATTGCAAGGATGGCTTACTTAATTTAGCTCCTCTAGTTAAAAATTCCAGACTTTCCGGCGGTAATCCCATGCGGATAAAGATGTTCCCTAAGAGGGATGCATTAAAGTAGGCTCTAGAATAATGCAGAGTTGCTGTTTCGGCAAAATCTAACCCCAAGGCGCGATCGCCTAAAACTAGAGTAAAAAATTCTCCCCAAACTCCACAAGTTAAAGGACGATTAATCGACCATGTTAAGGGGTGAATTACTCCGGGGATCACTTCGGCGGCAATTTTGCGTGTCCAGATTGGTAATAGAGTGGTAATTGGTCGAGATTGTAACACCCACAGCGTTTGACCGTCATAACTCCATTCGATATCTTGGGGAGTGCCATGATAACGTTTTTCGAGTCGGTAGGCTAAGTATGCAACTTGCTTAATTAATGCTTGTGGGACTCGTCCTTGACCCTCTAATTGCACAGAGGAAGAATTTTCTCCTTCAATGACAAAAGCGCGATATTGTTCTGGTGTAACTTTTCCCGAAACGACTTGCGTCGGGCTACCTGGAAGGGCTTCAATGATGATCGCATCACCTTGCTGGGTAATGGGATCGCGGCTGAAAGCTACGCCAGAATATACACTTTGGACTTGTTGTTGAATCAACACAGCCATTGCTGAGTCATTCAAGCCGCGATCGCGCCGATATTGCACAGCAGATGGATGATTGTAGGAAGCTTGAACTTGAGCGATCGCTTCTTTTAATGCCTCTGGGCTGGTAACATTTAAAATTGTTTCATACTGCCCAGCAGCCGAAGCCTGTTCTGAGTCTTCTCCAATGGCAGAAGAACGTACCACCAAGGGAGATAATTTTGATGGCTGGAGAAATTCTGTCAACAGGTTAGGATCATCAATCGGGATCATTACCCACCCTTTCGGGACTGGATAGCCCCAGCGCTTAATTTGAGATAACGTGGCCGCCTTTTCTCCGACAATGGCAGCATCCAACTCTTCATCTAAAGAAACCATCGTGCTTTGGCGTAGCCCGTCGTAGACATCGCCGCGTAAAAATTCTAACATCGCTTGCGATTCTGTTTGTGCCTCTTGGGCTGGTAGATTCATATCATCAGGAATTTTAGTATAAATCCAGCCCATTAAACCAGCTAAGGCGACAGCAGCAAGCATTCTGGGGTAATCGCTAATATGCAGAACTATCACAAACAGAGGAAAGAGAAGCAAAACCCCAAATTTGACTAGCTGTCTCGATTGCAGAATTGTAAAGCTAATACCTGCAAAGAAGGATACAAATATTGCCACAAGTGGATCATGTACGACAAATCCCCAGACGACATTTGTCGTACCTGCCCCTCTGCCTATCCAGTATCTACCAATTACCAGAGCGATGAGAGCGATCAATTCCCAGAACGATCCCTCTGGGAAGAAAACGCGGGTGAGTAAGACTGCTGCAACTCCTTTCAAAGCTTCTGACAAGACTGCCAGAATTCCTACAAACTTACCGCCGTGATAAAAGGCAGCCGATACACTAATATTTCCTGTACCAACTTGTGATAACTGCTTCCGCTTGAGGGCGTAAGTTATCCATGCAATCAGGGGTAATCCGCCCAAAAGGGGGCAGATAATTAAAATAACTAAGACACCCCAAGGTTCAAACATTCTGGATTTTGGATTTTAGATTTAAATTTTCCATCTAAAACCTCAAATCTAAAATCTAAAGTTTTTCTGAAATTTTTGATGGTTATTAGGGCGTTTTTATTTACTAGTTACTGAATGGACACTTGGCTACGACGGAAACCGTTTTTGCCAGTGCCCTTCTAGGTTACTAATGGTTTTAGTTTAGCGCATAGGCAGCTTGCAGCGCCCAGATTATGAGAGCAGCGATCGATCCCAGAAGCAACACGGTAGAGATAGTGACTACTTTTGGGGAATCTGCACCCTCAAATTTCATAATTCCGCGATTTAAGTCGGACATAGCTTTGTAATCCTCTTTTGTTGGAGCATGAAACATTTGTCCGTTTTGATTGTAGTCCTTCTATTTGCTGATGATGTTAAATTCCTCATATTATTTTGTTTTAGCTTGGCGATTTTTCCATCACCACAATTGCTTACTTCCTTGGAAGTATTAGTCTTATTTATACAATTATCGGGAGCAGAGAGCAGGGGAGAAATAACCAATGCCCGATACCCAATACCCAATATCGGCCAATATGTACTAGAATCAATGACTTGAGTCACAAAGAGAGCAATCATGGCATCCATCCGCGAGTTGCACCAACAGCTGGTTAAGAAAGAACGTTCTGCCGTTGAAATTACCCAAGAAGCTTTAGAGCGCATTCAAGCGTTAGAGCCGAAATTGCACAGCTTTTTATGTGTGACCGCAGAACGGGCATTAGAGCAGGCGGGTGCTGTGGATGCCAAAATTGCTGCCGGAGAAGAAATTGGGCTGCTAGCAGGCATTCCTGTGGGGATCAAGGACAATTTATGTACTAAGGGGATTCCTACCACCTGCGCCTCTCGGATTTTGGAAAATTTCGTGCCGCCTTATGAATCAACAGCGACGCAAAAACTTGCAGATGCTGGTGCGGTAATGGTAGGCAAAACCAACTTGGATGAGTTTGCGATGGGTAGTTCCACAGAAAACTCTGCCTACCAAGTCACGGCTAATCCTTGGGATTTGTCACGAGTTCCAGGTGGTTCTTCGGGGGGTTCTGCAGCGGCGGTGGCGGCTCAAGAATGTGTAGTTGCTCTCGGTTCTGATACTGGCGGTTCGATTCGGCAACCTGCATCTTTTTGCGGTGTGGTGGGAATGAAACCAACTTATGGTTTGGTTTCTCGTTATGGTTTGGTGGCTTACGCTTCGTCTTTGGATCAAATTGGGCCATTTGGAAACACAGTAGAAGATGCTGCAATATTATTAAGTGCGATCGCAGGTCACGATCCCAAAGATTCTACCAGCCTCAAAGTTGCCATTCCCAACTACGCCGCCAGCTTAAAACCAGACTTCAAACCCAGAGGTCAGCTAAGAATTGGCATCATTAAAGAAACTTTTGGTGAAGGTCTCGACTCTGTTGTGGAACAAGCTGTTACCAAAGCAGTAGACCAACTACAAAGTTTGGGAGCAGAAATTCATATAATTTCCTGTCCCCGCTTTCGCTATGGCTTACCCACCTACTACATCATCGCCCCATCAGAAGCATCAGCAAACCTAGCTCGTTACGATGGCGTTAAATATGGTTACCGTGCCCCTGATGCGGATAATCTGCTATCGATGTACACTCGCACCCGTGCCACTGGTTTTGGTACAGAAGTCAAACGCCGGATTATGATCGGCACTTATGCCCTTTCGGCTGGCTATTATGATGCCTACTACCTGAAAGCGCAAAAAGTCCGCACCCTGATTAAGCAAGACTTTGAAAAGGCTTTTGGCGCGGTTGATGTGTTAGTTTGTCCCACATCTCCCACGACAGCATTCAAAGCAGGGGAAAAAACTACTGATCCCTTGAGTATGTATTTAACTGACTTGATGACTATTCCTGTGAATCTTGCTGGTTTACCTAGTTTAAGTTTGCCATGTGGTTTTGATGATCAGGGGCTACCGATAGGATTACAGCTAATTGGCAATGTGCTGCGAGAAGACCAACTGTTTCAGGTAGCTTACGCTTATGAGCAATCTACTACTTGGCATCTGCGTAAACCACAAATATCTTGAAAATGGTCATTGGGAAGAGACAAGGAAGAAACTTATTCAATAATTCTCTTTTGTCACCCTGTTCCCTGCTCCCCTGCTTCTTCCCCACTCCCTGATTACTATTCACTGATTAGTTACCATTGACTGTTGACCATTGACTGCTGGAGTCAGGGATTCAGATGCAATTTGCGGTGGATTAAGTGTATAGAAAAGGCCAGCAGATGCAGCTACTAATAATAGAATGTAGGTGACGACAAGAGGTATGTATGTATTGGATTTGTTGTCTGAACTCTTATGGGCATTATTGGAGTCTTGACGGACTACATTGCTGCTTATAAGAGCATGTGATAAAGCACTCCCATCCAGTCCTAAAGCATCTCCATAGCGACGGATCAATCCTTGAACAAAAATAGGCTCAGGCAATTCTTCAAATCGTTCTTCTTCTAAAGCTTGCAAAACACCTGCTCGAATCAGTGTTTCAGCAGCTATTTCTTCTATGCGTATGGATTTTTCTTGTCTTACTTGTCGCAAGTGTGTGGTTATTTCCTTTAGCTGCTCTACTTGAGCTTGGTTTAAGAGCGTCACAGTCTTCTCCTGTATGGGCTAATTCTACTATTCATATAGTGAGAAGACTTCAAATTGCATACGTATTTTTACTGAATAATTGATTTTAGAGTAAAATTTTTTGAGAATGCTTGAAATCTAGATACAAAAATGCTAGAGCTACTCATCCTAAGTAATTTCTTTGTTAATATAGACACTTTGGTATTCAATAAAAAGTTAGGGCATGGAAGTTAATAAACTGCAATTTTTAATACAAGTATTTTCCTAACTGCTACTCTGGGTTGGGATAATTGCAGCATTATTTAATTCTTCCCCATGCCCAATGCCTACTTCCCCTTCAATATGCCATCTGTCTATTCCTTTTTATGATGTTCTCTCAGCGTTAGAATGCGCTTGCTGTCGGGCGGACAATCACTTCATTGATATCGACATCATCCGGCTGGGACACGGCATACAAGACGGCTCTAGCGATCGCATCAGGAGTGAGTGCAGTTTTGCGGAGTTCTTTCAAGAAGCCTTTTGCTGAGTCGTCTGTGATATCAGAGCCGAGTTCAGTCTCAACTACGCCAGGGGATATTATTGTAACGCGAATATTTCTCGATTCTTGACGCAATCCATCGGATATGGCCCAAACAGCATATTTTGTCGCGGAATAGACCGCGCTGGTAGGCCCGACCATGTGCGCGGCAATGGACGCGGTATTGATAAACTGTCCACCGCCTTGCGCTTCCATGATTGGTAAACCAGCAGCAATACCATTCAATACGCCGTGGATATTCACATTAATCATGTTGTCCCATTCCTCGACTTTCAGGGCATTCATCGGCGATAGGAGCATCACGCCTGCATTGTTAAAGATGACATCGACGCGACCAAACTTATCTTTGGCGAAGTGAATGAACGCTTTCATATCCTCACGATTCGCAACATCCACCGCTTTGAATTCTGCTGTATTACCCTGATTACGGATTTCCTCAATAATCTTTTCTAGCTTTTGGGTGCGCCGTGCCCCTAGAACAACCTTTGCACCGTTTTTGGCGAGTAACTTAGCGGTGGCTTCACCGATGCCGCTACTGGCTCCAGTGATAGCAATGACTTTATTTTCTACGTTTAACATGGTTATTTTTCCCTCTGTTGAGGTTAATTTGAATTTTGGATGTGTTCATCGTATGAGTAAGTGCAAAGGTTTGGAATACACAGACCTCGCGCTTTATTGCCTAATTCTCCAAATCGATGTTCTACAATGCCTACAAGAGGATGATTAAATTAATCGAAGAACATTGTGACGATCAAAATCATCAACCAAGTCATAAACCAAAGTGCGATCGCTCATCAATGTCAAGAATTGGCAGCACTAGTCACTCGTCACACCGATGGCAAAGGGGACGGTTTTCATAAAACAGCTATTGAGCAGCTGGAATTTCAGCGAGAATCTTCTGCTTCCACCGCACTACAGGGTGTCTGCGAACCTATCCTCGCCATCCTTGTTCAGGGCAAAAAGGAAGCGTTGCTGGGTGAGGAAACCTATCGTTATGGCGCGGCTCAATATCTTGTAGTCTCGGTTGATTTGCCATTGAGCGCGTTTATCGTTGAGGCAACCCCAGAGCAACCCTATTTAGGATTCAAGCTGAATCTAGATCCATGTCAACTCTGCGATATTATTACTGCTCAAACCAGTGTGATTGAGGGTAAGAAGAACTCTGTCAGAGGCTTATTTGTCAGCACCATCGATGCACCGTTGCTCGATTGCGCTATGAGACTGACACGGCTTTTGGATACGCCACAGGATATCCCGATCCTTGCGCCGATGATTATCCGCGAAATCTATTATCGCCTTTTAGTGGGTGAACAGGGCGAAGCTGTCCGCCAGATTGCGACATCTGGCAGCAATATGCAGCGCATCGCCCAGGTGATAAAGCTTATCAAGGCTGATTTTACAAAGCCGATGCGGGTTGAGGAGCTAGCTGGGCAGGCAAGTTGTCTCCTTCATCTTTCCATCACCATTTCAAGAAAGTGACATCGATGAGTCCGCTTCAATATCAAAAGCAATTAAGACTGTTGGAAGCACGTCGCCTGATGCTTGCTGAAAACTCCGATGCGGCCAATGCTGCCTATCAGGTGGGTTATGAAAGTCCCTCACAGTTCAGCCGCGAATATTCCCGTATGTTCGGTGCGCCGCCGATAAGGGATATTGAACGTTTACGCACAGCCTAAGCGTAGACCTATATCAGCTTTGCGTTGGCACAATTGCTTACTTCAAAAATCTTCATCAAAATTCTATTCCGATATATCGCGATATATTCCGATATATCGTATATTAGAGAAAGTTGATTTGAAATTGATTTATGTTTAGACACTTTCGATCGCGCTTTGGGACACCTGCATGGGCAGGAGTTAGCGAAGATGATTCATTGTTTGTCAAGTCTTGGTTTGGGCATGGCAAGCATCATGGTAGAGATCATGGCAAACACTTAGGTAATGAAATGTTTGGTCGTGGTTGGGGAGATGAATATCGAACTCGTCGGGGTGATATCAAGTTCATCCTGCTGGAATTGTTATCTGAGCATCCTAGTCATGGTTACGACCTGATCAAAGATGCGGAAACTCGCTACGGTGGTTTCCGTCGCCTCAGTCCTGGCTCAGTGTATCCAACACTCCAATTGCTGGAGGAAGGTGGTTATCTTAAGAGCGCCCAGGAAGGTGGCAAGCGGATTTACACGATCACCGATGAAGGTAGACAACTTTTGGCAGAACGTGCCCAACAAGAAACTTCAGATACTCCTTGGGATACCGTCAAAAGTTTCGTGACAGGTAAGCCCCAAGAGTTTATTGAGTTGCGAAATGCTGCAACAGAATTAGCTGCTGTTGTGGTGCAGGTGGCTCGTAGTGGCAATGTGGAGCGAATAAATCGGGTGCGTGAGCTATTAGAGCAAGTTAAACGGGAAATTTACGCAATTTTGGCTCAAAAATAAGTAGAGAGGCAAAAACTTGCATCTCTACTCTCAATATTCTCAGATTTTGCGCTTATAAGTTAGAAGCGATCGCACTTAAATCTTGTTCAATAAGTGAGTTGAGCAATGTCCACAACTGCAAATCAGTAAAATCTGGAATTGCCATAAATGCGCCGATTTCCTGTAAAACTTGGGGATCGTGGGTTGACGCTATACCAATAGTGCGGATATCTGCGCCCACCGCCGCCCGAATTCCAGAGGGAGAGTCTTCTAAAGCGATCGCTTCCTCTGCTGTAATCCCCAACTTATTCAGGGCGACTTGGTAGGGTGCAGGGTCAGGTTTACCTGCAATACAATCATCCGCTACAACAACTGTATGGAAAGCTTCTTTGATTCCCAAAACGTCTAGCATAAATTCTGCATTTAATCTAGGGGCATTAGTAACTAATGCACGTTTTAAATTATGTGTATCTGTCCATTCTAATAGTTCAGAAAATCCACTCAACGGTTTTAGATGAGGGGCGAGTTTGCGGAAAAGTGCCTCTTTTTTGTCTGCAAATTTTTGTCCTTCTACTGTTGATAATTGTGGCAGAATATCCTTAACAATTTCTGGATTTAGCCGCCCACTAATTCGGGATTTATAAAATGTTTCGTCAATTTTTATGCTGTAATTTAACAGCATTTCCTGCCAAGCTCGGTAGTGTATGGGGTCAGTATTAACAATAGTGCCGTCTAGGTCAAAGAGAATTGCAGTTAGCATGATTGTTTGGTAAAATGTAAATAATTGTTAACTTAATTTAAATAGTTTACATCGTTTTTTATTCTTAGTGATTATTCCTTGGTTAATACAGGGCAAAAAGTCGCGCTAAATCCTAAAATCTATACTGGATAAGCCATGTAAAGGCAGACAGGTAGAGCTTCTCAACAAAGTGCCGTATAATTGATAACCTTCTGTGTAAGCAAATGCTAGCCGCTACAAACTTTTTTCGCGTTGATGATTTACTAGTGCAGATTTACAACTCTGAAGTCGAAATGGCCCAGGATGTTGCCAAAATCGCACAAAAGCATTTACAGCAAGTTCTCAAACAACAAGATACAGCCGCTGTATTGTTAGCAACAGGTAACTCACAACTTAAATTTCTCGATGCTTTGATTGCATTGGGTGGTGTAGATTGGTCAAGGATTATTCTGTTCCATCTAGATGAATATTTGGGAATTACGGCTGACCATTCTGCGAGTTTCCGGCGCTATATGCGAGAACGTGTAGAGAAACGGGTTGCTCCTAAGCAATTTCACTATATAGAAGGTGATACATTGCAACCAGTAACAGAGTGCGATCGCTACACTAAACTACTGCAAGCACAACCAATTGACTTATGCTGTCTTGGTGTTGGCGAAAATGGACATTTGGCTTTTAATGATCCAGCAGTAGTAAATTTTCAAGATCCTTACAGTGTAAAACTAGTAAAACTGGATACAGTGAACCGTCAGCAACAAGTAAGCACAGGTCACTTTCCGGATCTAGAAACTGTCCCACAGTATGCTTTTACTGTCACCATCCCGACGATTTGTTCAGCCAAAAAAATTCTCTGTCTTGCTCCAGAAAAACGTAAAGCGAATGTGGTAAAAGAGATGTTGCAAGGAGCTATAAGTACAAACTGTCCGGCTTCTATTCTCCGTCAACAACCTCAAGCGACGTTATTGTTGGATGTCAATTCTGCTAGTTTGCTGTCGTGAAGAGGGATTAAGGACTCCAATTCAAGCTGATTACGCGAACGGCGAGTTACAGCAGTTTGCAACTAAATGAGGTACAAAACCAAGAACTCGAAACAGAAATTATTATTCTTTCTCCTTCCTCAAAATCTGTGATTTTGTACTTCATGCAAACAAAAACTGCTGTATACAATTATATGCTTTAGGTGTTGCCTGATGTGATGCCTTAATAGCATAAGATCCTTGCGCCTACCCTAATTTTTGAGCAAATTTATACCATCAATTTTCTAATGTTAAATACTTGGACAAAATTGTTGTAATTATGTTTATTATTTATAGTTTTAAGAAATTAGAAAACTACTAAATTTTTAAATGATTGGTAATTTTGAAATTTTCTATAATTCTTTGTAGCGTGCATCTTGTCTATTTACCCATAATCTAGTAAGACTTCGGTCTGTAGCTATATAATTTAGTTCTATCTAGTTAGGCTAATTAGTTAAATAATTGTAGATATTTAAAAGCATGGCTTAGAGATTGTCTCGTCAAGAGTCTCCGACTGGGAGGGCTGCCGCCTCTTGAGTTGCAATGATGAGCATTTCGCTCCTCTAGCTGGGAACAAGGCTTTAAAGGAGTTTTAGTTTAAGTTGCCACCAATGGGTACTGCCGTATTCCTACACCTCACGATATGTTGTACCGCATCTGAATGGAAACCGCTATCAATATAAAAAAGTCCGCTTTCGCGGACTTAACTAAGGGCTTCTGTCACTTTTTTCGGCTACAATCATGTATGAATCATGATGTTTTTATTGTTGTTGATTCGCCAAAAAAAATCAAGTCACTTGAACTATTTTAATAGACATAATTACTTGAATTATATCTTGTTTAAGATACTTCAATAATAGCTATTAAATTGTGTCAAAATATTTCTTATTATTCCCCGCAACAGAGATTAAGACTACCACAAATTTACTAACTTATGTAATTATATTTGGACATAACACAGATATATATGTCTTTTAAAAAGTAAGGATTTACAAGATTTTTGCATTAAAAAGGTAAAGGTGGTCAGGTATAACAGCCCCAGGAATGAATTCCCAATCCTGGGGTTTTATTATGCGATCGCTTAGAAAAGTGGATTTAAAAAAGTGCTTATGCCTGCTTTTCTGTATAGCGACGCGGCGTATAAACCCAGATATTACCATCGCGGCGCTTGATGGTTCGGGTTTTTGTGGAACCAACGAGAATAATTGTCCGCATATCAGCGGTTGCTGGTGCTAACTGGTCAAGTGTGATCACTTTCACCGCCTGTCCTGGTCTGCCGAGATTTCGCGCCAACACTACTGGGGTATCCGGTGTTCTATGTCGCAGCAAAATATTTCTCGCTTCTGCCAGTTGCCAGGTACGCTCTTTGGAAACAGGATTGTAGAAAGCAATTACAAAATCAGCCTCGGCAGCAGCCGCAATTCGTTGTTCGATCGCAGACCAAGGTTTCAAAATGTCAGAGAGGGAGATAGCACAGAAGTCATGTCCAAGAGGCGCACCAATGGCTGCTGCTGCTGCCTGCATGGCTGAGATCCCTGGTGCTACATGAATATCGATATTGTCCCATTCGGGCTTGGCATAGCGATCGCATACTTCAAATACTGCTGTTGCCATTGCATAGATACCTGGGTCACCAGATGAAACTACAGCTACATATCGCCCAGATGCGGCCAAATCAAGGGCCATTTTCGCCCGTGCTTCTTCTTCGCGGTTGTCGGACTCATGCCGTTGCTTGCCATCAGCCAGAGAACCGACTAAATCCAAATAAGTTTTGTAACCCACTAGGTCAGTTGCCGACTTGAGTATCTCCTTGACTTCTGGAGACATCCATTGCGATCCACCGGGGCCCGTGCCAATAATCGCTAATCGTCCGCGTGGTTGACCGATGGTGTTGGGGTCAATTGGTTGAGGGGCAATAGCGATCGCTATGTGGGGAGATGAGGAAGATAAGGGGGATGTGCCTGTGGCCGCGATCACAACTGCTTGGGCGGGGCTATAACCTTGTGTTAACAGACTTTCTAGCTGATTTGGGGTAAAAAAGCGGGCAGGCACTCCCAAGGCGCTAGAGACTGCGTGGATTGCGGGATCAGCTGCGGCGGTGATAGGTGCAAATATCCCGGCGACTGATGCTCTTTCTAGTTTGGCATCAGCTAGTAGCTGCTGTACTAAAGCTACTGCATCATCAATGATGTCACTAATTGCGATCGCTACAGTTTTTGGGTGATACACAAGACAGTTGGCTGTAGGAGTTACCAAACGTTCCGTAACTTGGATGGTCAAATCTCCATTGGGATTTATGGGTAATTTACTATCGCTCAACCAAGGCGCTATGCCTTCTAGTCTGACTTCTGCCCCAGCTAGCACATCTGAAATAAATTTCTTAGCATCGTCTGGGTTTGCTAAACGGTATCCGGGGGGAGGAGACAAGAGCGTTGTACCCAAACGTAAATCACCTGTAGTTGTAATTGCAGGTTTAACATCAAGCGCTTCGGCAATGCGGCGGGCCAAATCGTTTACCCCACCAAGTCCGCCCAAGAGGGGGACAACAGCACTACCATCTTCAGCCACAGCCAACACTGGTGGTTCCTGCTGTTTATCCGAGAGTAGGGGAGCTAGCGTCCTAATTAAAATACCAGCGGCACAAATGCCAATTAGCGGCGTTCCTTGGGCAAATAGCTCGCGCAGCGTCTCGCCAAAGTTAGTAAAGCTGACATCAACTCCAGATGTGCGACCCGCTAGACCGTATAGTGTCGCCCCTGGTAGGATAGTAATGATTTTGCGTGCTACTGTGACGCTATTTTGACCTAGTACTACAATCGCGGGTGCAACGTTCATCATCATAAGTAGATATCTTGCAAAATCTGATATCCTTCAAATGAAACCACAGATTTAGACATACAGTGACTTCCCGTTTACAAGCTTGGGAATTTCAGAGTGCAATGTCTACGACGGGCAACTCTTCGAGAGGCTACGCCCTAAGCGTAGCTATGCCGCAGGCTTTACGCCTACGCGCTAATTACTTTAGCTGGTTATAAATCAACGTGAGTTCGACGGAATTAAAAAATGGCAGGAGGTAGAGCAGGCAAATCTTTTGGGTAAATGTTAATCGAAGGTTTTTTAGGCAAATAGGTATAAGCAGCTAAACCAGCTATCAAGTTAACCAAAAAGTTAAATGGACTACGATGGCGGGAGTGTTCTATTTGACATATATTTTTCAGATGGTCATTGACCGATTCAATTACAGCACGTTTGCGTAATAAAATCTTGTCAATCAGTTTTACCAAAGTTTTTTTGTGACTTTTTTCCCGATTCTCAATCAATCGTAGCGATGCCTGCGGCGGGCGTAGCCATCGCACTTTGTCTGCTCAGTTAAGTAAATTCTTATCTAGCAAGCTTTTTGGGCTTTTCTATCCGTCGAACTCACGTTAACGTTATAGGTAATTTGATCTTTAAAAAAGAAAAACGGCTCTTACCTTACCTGTACAGACCCTAAAACTGAAACGTCGTCCGAATGGTACCAACAAAAATGGTGTCATTATTGTTGTTGTGATCGGGGTTGATAATGACGACCGCACCAGGAGTAATTGAGACATTATCGTTCACTTGCAATCGATATAAGGCTTCAAAATGCAATGAGGTGTTGCGATCTATTACCCCAAACTCATTGCTGATTACTTTGGGGGGTTGTCCAAAGACAAAGCCCAATAGATTGCCTTTTTTGCCCAAATCTGGGAATCCAAAATTAACAGCATAGTAAAAAATCTCAGCGCTGGGATCATTGGGGATATCTTGTGCCGATGCTTGGAGATATCCTACCCAGCCCCCTAATCTGAAGGCAGGGTTGACGAGCCAGGAAGCTGCAAGACTATAGCTATTCCCAACAATGTTTTTACTGGCTCCATTGAAGGGGTCATTGGTAATGGTACTACTTGTACTGATATCGATCGCATTCAAAGAACGAGCATAGGTTAAGCCAAAACTTAAGGATTTCGTAGGTTTTAATGTCAGTTGTGCTAGGGCAGAGTAGGAACCATCAAATAATCCAGATCCCGCAGTCGGGTTGTTGGCTTCACTAGCAAGATAAACCAGTGCCAAATTGATGGCTGAGTTGAAGTTATAACTGATACCAATGCCTGTCCCACCTGTTTCTTCACGATAGATAGGGCTGCGAATCCCAAATGCAGAAATAGAACCTCTGCCATCACTTCCCAATAGAGGGTTAATGGTATCGACCACATCAAATAACGTACCTTGAGCGATCGCACTCACCTTAACAGCAGACCCGATGGAAAATTGATAATAGAGTTGATTGAGAATTAACTGATTACCTGTATCACTATCAAAACTGAGGCGAGCCATATTTGTGCCTGTGGCTTCCCTAAAGTTGGGAATATTGCCAGCCTGAAATCGAATTCTCAGTAAATCTTGCCCCGTAAAACTGGTGTTAAATATCAACCGCACGCGATCGCTAAAAATGATATTATCACCGACCTTACCCCTGGAGCCAGGTGTTTCTCCTGCTGGTACAGCTTTATCATCGCCAAATGCACCACTCACCGCAAAAACTACTTCTCCAGTAAATTTTGTTGTCGTCGAGAATTGCTGAGACTCGAATTGATCTGTGCGTGTTGCTAAGGAATCTACCCGTCCACGCAATATTGAGAGTTCTGCTGCAAATTCCTTTTGAAGTCTTTGCAAAGTTTGTAAATCTTCTCTCTTAATCACATCTGCTGTCGTACTTTCTAGTAGCTGATTGAGCCGAGCCAGACAAGCATTCAACCCGACAGCAAATTCATAGCGAGTGATTGAGCGTAGACGCAAAGCGGCTTGTCGTAAGACATTGCCTTGAAATTTTTGATCGGGATAACCAACAATGCAGTCGTAGCGATCAACGAAGGCTTGTAATGCTTGAAATGCCCAATCTGTAGGCTGCACATCAGTAAGCTGATTCACAGATGTGACTTGCTCAGGCAACGTATCTTTGGCAGTAGCAGACCTAGAAAGGCATTGCTGAGTAAGGCATACTCCAAAGATCAGAGATGACGAGAGAATTAATTGAGAAAAAAGTTTCATTGAGAACAACCACCTTAGAGACACCAGATTGTTCGGCAATTTTTTACCAAGAAGTAGTTGTCACCGCTATGTTTCAAGTAAAGTTGATAACCTAGCGATGACAATACCAACTCAGTTACACACGAGCTAAAATAGACACTTTCTCATTATTTACTGGGAGATCCAGCACTTGAGTTTGCTGTATAGCTGGTCATCAGGTTTTTGTAGTCAGGAATAAACCCTGCTAAAAGACTACCTAGCCCTTCAATATCGTTACGCCAGTCACGGTGCAATTCACACACAACGCTAAACCAATTGACCAATTGAACTCCAGCACGAGACATTCGATCCCAAGCTGCATAGCGACAGGCTTCATCAAAGGTTCCAGAGGCATCGGTGACAACAAAAACGTCATAACCTGCCTCCAATGCCGAAAGCGCACAAAAAGTAACACATACATCGGTGACAATCCCGGCAATGATTAATTGCTTTTTGCCTGTGGCTTCTACTGCTTTCACAAAGTCCTCGTTGTCCCAAGCGTTGATCTGTCCGGGGCGGGGAATAAAGGGAGCATCGGGAAACTTCTCTTTCAGTTCAGGGATGATGACACCATTGGGGCCATCCTCAAAGCTAGTTGTCAAAACTGTAGGCAGGTTAAAAAACTTGGCTGCACTTGCCAGTGCTAACACATTATTTTTGAAGTCGGCTGCACCAATATCACGCACAAGTGAGAACAGTCCAGTTTGGTGATCGACCAGCAGCACCGCAGCATTATTTTTGTCTAACCGGTTGTACTTGAATGTAGACATGAGTTATTGATCCTAATTTGAGTTATTGGGAATGAGGAATTGCAGAATGCTCTAAATAGCTTATGGCGTAAGCTGTTGCGAGATGGACTCAGTATCCCAACGCGCCTAAAGGACGCAGCGAACGCCGTCTGCGGGGATTTTGAGACCGATGAGGTAGTCAGCGAGGATGTCGTTGACACACGCATTGCCGGCGGTGAGGGCTACACCGTGCTGTTCGCCCTCGACGGTCAGCAGGCTCGCGCCGAGCGTCTTGGCGAGGCTGATGCCGCCTTCGTGCCATGCCTTGCCATATTCGGAGCCGCCGCGAATGTTGGCGATCGCCGCGTTTGCCGCTTCTAAAATTGCTTTATTGTTCTCTGACATCTGAATCTCTCCTCTGTTCAAAGCAACAAAGTGGTGTGAGTTGTTATGCTGTTGCCCCTCACTGGTTTACTTCTAGGGACTGATAAACGGCTTACATTGAATCGCCTTGACATTTCGCAGATAGTTCAACTGTGGCTCGAAGTCAGTCGGACAGAAGACATAAACATTGTCCTGCGACAGGCTGATGACCAAACGGTAGCTGGGTGGAATCCCTTCAGAACTTTCGATCACTTCGATTCTAGGAATCACCTGTGAACTGACTTGAGCCAGGGATGGAAAATTGAACAGTAGGAGTACGCCGAACAGAATTGTGATTGCGATTGTGGTTGTGATTTTGGTTGAAAGAATCTTTCGGTTCATTAGAAATCTCCTGTGGCTTGTGGTTGTGTAATGTTCTGTTGTTTCCAGGGAAGCGGCGATCGATAGGGGTTTTCGTGCATATCCAGGACTTCCCAGGTGGTTGGATTAACTCGCCCTGTAACTGGGATTTTGTATCGTCTCTGGAGATCGCGTACCGCAGACACTGTGACCGCACCAAAGATGCCATCGACGATCGCCCCTCTTGGATTGCCTAACCTCACACCTGCGGCTCCTAAAAAGCCATTGTCTTGAAGGATGCGCTGTAACAATTGCACGTTTTTGCCGCGATCGCCTTGGCGTAAGGTAGGTAAGGTTAAATCAGTGTAGGCAGTGGCGATCAGAATGGGGGAGGTTTGTTGTGGAGGAATGCTGTGTGCGATCGCGGGATGAGTGAATGAACCTCCGAGCAATCCTGTTGCGATCGTTAGTACTCCGAAAATGAGTTGAAGTTTCATGATTGTCCTCCTGATGGGGATTGGTTTTATTTCGCATCAATTTGCGTCGGAGTGATTACTCCACTCGCTTTGAGACCTGCAACGAGGTAACGCTTGCTGATGAAATGCAGCGATTTCTTTTCGACCCTTGAGATGTGTGCCCTCGAACGTGAGGAAATCGGCAGTTTTGCTGAACGGGGCAGCAAAGCCTTCCCCGCTACCTCGATTCCAAGCATCAATCATCTGGTGAAGGAAAGCACGGATTGCCGACTCGTCAGCATTAGTGGTGGTTTGAGCTGTTTGTGAATTCACACTCTTGAGTTCTCCTTTTAAGTGATAGACCAGTTTTCGAGCAGCATAAATTGTGTTATTAACGCTTACAAAACTCACGGAACAATTGCAGTCACGCGAATTTCAATCCGCATCGTGGGTAGTCCAAGCGCCGCGACTCCTACCTGTGTCCAGATTGGAGCGTGGTTCGGCATATAATGACGAAATAGCTTGGACATCACTTCGTTAACCTCCGGGGGTAACCCGCCAACATGGTAAGAATTAACGTGAACCACATGCTCCCAACCCGCACCAGCCATCGCCAAGGTTTGCTCGACGTTCCGGAACGCCTGAGCAATCTCGTCTGCAAGCGATTCGGTAATTTGCAGATTGTCATCCCAGCCGCCTTGCCCTGATATCTCCACTCGATTGTCAATTTTTACCGCTTGCGAGTAATGCAATTGATTTAACAGATATTCCCCATAACCAGGGGTAACAAAAAACTTGGGCTTATTCATGGTGTTCCTCATGTAGTACGTTTGACTCTATCTCGCGTTGCTGAAACGAGTTTGTTTCGGCATCATCCGATTTAGACCCTAATGTTCAGAATTCACTTGCCATGTAATCACAATGATTTCTGCAAACAGTAAGACAACTATTAGCCGCGAAAACGCTTGTAAAATGGCTGCCATTGCCCAGTTCTGACTCTGAACTTCCCAGAGCATCCAAACAATGTTCACTCCAATCACTAACCAGGGTAGAATGACCGCTGAATTCCGCCTGCGATAGAAACGGATTGTCATCTCCCGCCAAAATGGGAAGGTACTGAAGAGACAAACGAGGTAGGACGCTCCTGCACTGATGAACAGGCTTATTTGAAGACCCGAAGGCAGATTTGGGTATCCAAGCGCGATCGCCGTTAGACAAACTCCCAGCGCGAGGTACAGGAAAGTAAACAAGGTAAATCGTTTCATTATTTCTTCTCCGGTGAAGCTTATTCTCTGTACCACACACGCACACATTGAAAGCAATTGACTGTAACGCCCTGGCTGATCATCACTGGGTAGACCCCATTACTGACTGTCACGCCGTAGACACCATCACTTGTGCTTTTCAAGCTATCTGGTAAAACAACGGTTTCAACATTGATCACCTGTATCGTTGTATTTTCAATCCACTGATTGACCTCACTCACAACCTCAGAGAAGGATTCATAATCGGAAGCTCCGCCGAAGGGTCCCCGTTCAGTAATCCGAGGCGCAAAATCTTTGCACTGAATCATTTGATTTACCACCTTAAAACTGTAGAGTTGAGCATCAATTCAAGTAGTGGGCATCGCCCACCATTTTTAAAACCTTTCTTTTTAAAACCTTTCACGGTAAAGCTTTGTGGGCAGTGCTAGCCCTACGATATCTATTCCAAAACTTAAGCCAACCTTGCCAGTAAAGCGCTAAGAACAGAAGCAAAAGCATGAAAGCTGATATGGGCTAACATTGCAGCTTCTAGCGAATATTGCCAAAAGAGCCAGCCAAACGCAATCCCCACAATCCCATTCAGTAACAACGCCCGAATAATCACAACTGGAGTGAGGGGAACGATCGCGGCAGTCGCTGGCAGGTGTAGTAGTCCAAATACCAACGCGGCTAGAACGATCGCACCCTGGTAAATCCCTTGACTTGGCAACGTAACGCCTTGTTTTAGCCCTTTCCACGCGGTCCAAACAAGCAGCGACATTAAACCCCAGCGCATCAAAATTTCCTCAGTGATGCCGCCATAGAACATTGCTGTGAGCAAATTCAACCAACTTGGCTCTGTATTATTGGCTGCCCGTAGCGCTTCAGGTAGGACAGGTTGCATCAACTGATCGAGCAACAAGAGAACGATCGCCGCCGCTGCACCCACACCCAAGCTCCACTTCATCTCAACGGCAAAAGATGGAGACTTAGCGGTGTGAAACACCCAATGATCAATCAAATGGGAGCTTAATCCAACACGATAGGCACAACCAATTCCGACCAGAATGCTGATTGCCAGTAGAATTGAATACTGTAGTCCTTGCAGAAGCATTAAAATCCACAATGGCGGCACTTTTTCCAGCATTTCTGGAGACAGTTTCGCTAACTGTTGCTCGACTAAAGGAATAGACGCGATCGTGAACATCACAATTCCCACACTGCCCAATACAAATAAAATCCCGAATTGTTTCAGAATTGCCATTGGTTTAACCTCCAGATGATCCGTACTATCAGCCCATGCCAGCAGCTACCATCACCGGAATTGTGGGCAAGTTGAAAACGACGTGAACAATGACAGCAGTCCAGACCGAGCCGCTGCGGCGGAAGACCTCGGCAGTGGCGAGACCCGCGACTACGGCTGCGGGAAAGACGATATTGATGCCATGACAAAGGGCAAAGATCACGGTGCTACCCACGACCCCGATGAACGAACCGTAGCGCAGCAGCGCGTTAGCGACGACACCCCGAAAGAACAACTCCTCGCCAAGAGGCGTGACGATACCGAGGAACAACGTGGCTAAAACCAGGGATAGTACTCCGCCGCTACCGCCCTCTGCGTACACACCCTGAACATTGTTGGTGTTCCCGGTGATCTGAATCCAGCCCAGAACTGCCAATCCCTTGAGTACAAAGGCAACCAGTCCGACTCCGATCGCAATGAGCAACCAGCGCTTAGAGACCGGACGCACACCGAAGGCGTTCAGGGAACGAATCCGCAGCCGCACAGCCACCGCGAACGCGGTTAGCGTGGCGACACCCGTCCACGAAGTCAAAATCAGTCCGTAGACCACGGGGTCAAGACCGAGCCGCCTGAGTAGCGAGCCAACCCCGAATCCGACGATCGCCAAGACGACAAGACCCACAATGATCTCAAGCCAGCCCGGACGGGAGGGCTTGTTAGGTGCAGACTGCTCCGAGGACGCGATGGGGGACTTCCATGACTGCTGCGAGTAGTTAGAAGGCACTTTAGACATGATGATCAACTCCTTTGATCCATTTGCTGATGGTTTTACGAACTGACGAGATCACCGACGACCAATTCGATCGCTCTGGGAAACAGGTTCGGATACCTCGTCGCGTTTGAACACCTTGTAGGCGATCGCCAGGAACACAGGGATTGCAACCAGCACCGATAGCGCGTGGAAGGTTGCGTGGAACGCGCTGACTGTGAGCAGGGCTGGGGTGGTCACAACGGTTCCAGTTGGTATTGAGCCGAGATATAAGTAAAAACCTGCAATATGGTCTCGAAACTCATACTATATATAGGGTTCAGCCATTTTTTAAGTAAAATTGGCAGGATAACGTAAATCTTGGGTATGTATCGCTACAAAAACTAGAGTATTTATTAATTTTATTTACAGGTTTTACAGCAAGGACTTTGAGTATCCTTCGCAATGGATTGTCTGTAACTATTACAGGCAAAGGATTATAGCCCAAAATATTAGCCTTCTGCCACAGAGTATTTATTAAACTCTTGGGTTGGCGAAAAGCAATTATTGACCCTCAGACTGCAAGTATCTTCAGGCAAAATCCTACTTTCGCTTAAAAAACGTTCAAACTTATATACAGCAGGGTTTTTCAGACCATTTTGCTGTTTTTTACTTGTATCTCGGCTCAATACCTAGATAAGGCCATTACAAATGCCTTAGATGCTGTAACTAAAAAAGACATTATTGGATGGTTCACGCACTGCTGTTACTATATTGCACCCAACTGAGAACCGCTATAAGTTTGGGACAAGCGCGTACAATGAAACCTACTTTGGCACGGTGATACCCTTAGCTACTATGAACTTTACGCCGTAGTAAACTTATTATACCTATACAAGATATCAAAGCTACAACATTTGATGGTTCAGGAACAGTTGGTGTTTTCTGTGTATCTAAGAAATTGGCCATATCTTCACCAATGATTTGATGTACACGACGAGTAGGATGAATCTCGTCGAAGTAATAATAATTATCAGGTGTTGAACAACCAGGCTCTAACCCCCCAGTGGTGTATAAAAGTTTGCAGGCATCATTTATATTGGTAAAACCAAATGTCGCTGGGGTAGAGCGAATTTTGTTGCTAATTGCAACATGGTCATACAGTGCAACTTCGACACCTAATTGCTTATTCAGGGTATCGAGTTGACCGGGAAGACTTTTATTGATAACATCTGTAAACTTAGCTGCCTCTTCTGAGTATTGCTCAAAAAGTGGTAATGCAGCTAAATCTGTAGAATTTACAACAAAAAACTGTTCTGCACCTAGCACTGCAAGTTGTGATATTCCAGAAACAATATTGTTAACAGCAGCATCAGCTAATACATCGACCGAACCAGTCTGATTATTAAAAAACCTTTCTAATAAGTCATTTGTAGATATAAAAATGAAGTATAATCCCTTAGAATCTGGCACGCGATTAACTTCTGCTTTATATTCTTCGATTTGACCGAATAAACCAGTATTTTGATATTTATCAAGCCAAGTACTTAAATTGCCATTACCGCTTTTTGCACCACCCACAGCATAATCTGTTAATTGTAATTTTTTTTGTTTTGCTAGTACCTCAACTGATGTTAAGCCGGAATTATTTGTCCATCGACCATCAGAGTCATACACGTCTACTTGGGGGAATATAAATGCTCCAGGCACCCCAGAGTTAACTGCTGCTGTTGTAATCCGAAGTGCTGCCCCATTATCTGAATAGCTATCACCAAAAGCATAAATACGAGAAATAGAGTTGAAAGAAGCAGCATAAGCATTATTAACACTTACACACAAAAAAGCCGCACTACTTACTGTGGCAGTAACAAATGTCTTGAAAGTTGTATTTTTCAGCATAGATCAATGCATTTCCCAATATCTAAAATTATGTTCAAAGGTGTAACCTTTACTTTTAATTCACTATGCTTATTCATGGTGTTCCTCTGTTCAGTAACGATTGTCGATAAGCGAAGTGAAATCGTAGTAAAAGCGAAAAAATTCACGGCTTTACAGCAATTCTTGATTATCACTCGGCGGACTTTCTGCTTTGCAAGAATACATCCTGACTTTTGCAGATGATTTACGCCGCTCTGCTGGTTTCATCCTTGACCTCGGTTTTGATAACGAAAGCCCTTAACTCGACAATATTATCGCCGCGAAAGCGCCAGACATCGCAGTACGAGTAATGAGCCGCTTTCCCGTCTTCGTCCTTCATGGTGATGTCGCCGAGTGCCGTGACGAAATCACCCTCAGCGATTAAGTTAGCGACCCTAAACTTTGGCGGCTCTATGTATGTCATTGCCATCCATTGGCGAACGGCTTCTTTTCCTTTAAGGGTCTTGTCACCTACAAATGTCCATTCCATGTCGTCGGCGCAGAACGACAAGAATCCTTCATTGTTGCCTTGGGCGATCGCCGCGTTTGCCTCTTCTAAGATGGCTTTATTTTTGTCTGACATTTGAATTTCTCCTCTATTCAAGTTGTCTTTGTTTTAACCAACTTGAGTTTAGTAAGTTCCAACACTCAACTTTGAGTATGTTCCAGCGCAACTCGATCCCAATGTCCTAAATTGGCTGCTGCTTCATAGGTGCTTTGGAAAAAAGCAAGGAGCATTGCATCTGGATCGTCAGTTTGTCTCACGGCTTCATAGGGTAGGATAAACTCTTGCATCTCTGAGCTGTAAAAAGCTTCTGTGGGTTGGATCGGGTAATTATGGAACCCTTCCGGCATAGGGTAAGCGTAAGCGTAAAAAACAGGCTCCACAATTGACCCACCCCCTGGCCAAAAACCACAGCTACTGACTTCGTGTGAATAGGCTTCTCGTGTGACCCAATCTGCCATATTCGGAACTCCCCCTGGGTGTTCTGGCGCACGACGACCAGAGAAACGAGTCACAGCAAGATCAAAGCTGCCCCAAAAAAAATGTACAGGGCTGGATTTACCAATAAACCGGGAACGGAATAAGGTCATGACCCGATCGACTTGCACAAGAATTCGCCAGAACCGTTGTGCATATTCTGGATCATAAGCTGCGTGTTGATAGTCCTGATCGAACGGGATGGGTTCTGACACTTCTTGCGGCATCGTCCAGATTTGAACTTCGATGCCGATGTCGCTCAATGTAGTTAGCACCATTTGGTAAAAATCTGCCACAGAGCGAGGAGCCAGTGCAATTTTTTTAGTAATGCCGTCGCTAGTGTCGATTTGTAGTTGATGGTCGAGAAAATCAAAGCTAATTTGAAAGTTACGAGTTCCGCAAGGGATTGAAGCGGTTGTTAGTCCACGCGGTGTGACATAAAGAGTAGATTGCCACCAGTGATTGAGTTTAGGTGCCAGTGCCAACCGGATTTTACCGATGATTTGCGTCCATAGATGGAGAGTTGCATAGGTATCCTGCCAAGCTGCTAAGGGCAAACTAGGCCAAACGATATCAATGGGAGTACTTTGATTAGAAACAGCCATGAAAATCACCCACATGAGGAGAACATGTTGAAGAAATGAGAAGGAAATCTAGATGAAATCAGAATCGCTATCAATAGTCTTTTCCCTGTTCATCTGCAAAACACCATAACCACTGCTCCCCCAATTCAGCCGAACTAACCACTGCATGACTGGTTGCTTCATAATGACGGCGAGCATGTTGATGCTCAGAAGAATCGCAGCACAGCATTTTGCCACAGGTTTGGCAAATCCGGAGGTGTACCCAGCGGCTATTTATTTTAATGCACTCTTCACAACGAAATACGGGATAAGCTGCTTTAGAAATCAGGTTTTCCACAGTTAGATTGTTGAGATGTTCGCAGGTCATAGTTTTTTGGTATCCCTGGTAGGAGACAACGGTGAACAGTTGGTCAAATTCTGATCGGTTAGCGCCCTTGTTTCGGGGATAAGCGATTGTCTGTTGTTCATCTCAACCATCAGCTAGTCGCGCCCTGCCGCAATTATCTTTTCTGCCAAGCCGACCGGGTTGGAAAACATCACCTCATGACTACCGGACATTTGTACAAGCCGAAATAGTCCCAAGCGGCTAGACATTCTGGGATGCCAACCCCACTGTTCGCCTTGAGGGAGGACATTATCTTCTGTACAGTAGAGGTAGCTTTTGGGGATGGGCAGCGAGTAAAACTGCTTTAGGTCTAACTTGTCAAGCCACGGTTGATACGGTTCGGGCGATAATTGTGCGTAACTCGATCGAGCCAGTTCGAGGTCAGCGTCGTTGATAAACGCTTCTCGCCAAATCTCAAAAGGTAGCATCACCGTATGATCGCCCGATTGTCTCGCTAGCTGATCGGATAACGCTTGAGAGTGCGGTGGGGTGTTATCGTTGAGGCTTTCACCATCATTGAGGACAAAGGCATTGAAGAAGATGAGTCGTCGAATGCGACCGCTGATTGCTTCAGCAACTTTGGCAATAATTGTCCCACCGAAACTATGTCCGACTAGAACGATATCGTTTAAGTCTTTATTCACAATGTAATCGACGATCGATTGCGTGCATTGAGCATGGTTGACGTTTTTGTTCACGCCTTTGCCATGTCCAGCGATCGTGGGCGCAAAAGCATGATGTCCCTTTGCTTCTAGTTGATCAATGACTGCCTGCCAAGCAGAACCATCATGCCAGGAGCCATGAACTAAGACAAAAGTTGACATAGAATCCCTCCTTGTAGATGTGATCTGAAAATCAAGCTCGTCTGTTCTCTCTTGTTCTCTCTTGAAATGGGTCAGTTCGCTGTGTATCCGCCATCGATCACTAAGGATTGTCCAGTGCCAGTGATGTAGCCGGATGCGTTTATGCCTCGTCTATAGCGCGGTTGCAGCACAATCGATGAGCTTGGCAACAGCATTGCATGGGCAACCATCCCAACATGGGACGCGCCATTCACTACAGTAGTACTCATGATGGCTCCTAGAGAGTTTCAATGAACATTGACTGAAAACGATAGCTGGGTTTCTTAAGATCGTGATCAATCATCCCTAGCAGTGAGATTTGCATGAATCAGACTGGTGCATAAATCGTTTCGTCTTCTTTGCGCCAAGCTGGATCAACTAGACAAACGAAAACAATGGGTTCGTTGCCGTAGTTGTGAAGGAACTGAATGGCATTTGGAGGAATGTAAACCGCATCGCCTGGTTCAATGCGACGAACTTCGCTATCGATCGACATTTCTCCAACACCGCTAATGATGTAATAAACCTCAGAAGTCTTTAGAAAATGGGGAATCGAAGTTTTGCCAACAGGCAAGATCGCATACGCCAAACTGTAACGCAAGTTGATGTCTTGTTTGTCAGGATGAAGCAGTTCACGCAGAACAGTTCCATCTCCAGCGATAATTTCTTCACAGTCGTTTAGTTTTTGGATCAGCATAAGTTTAGGCTTGCAATTACACAATCGGAGCAAGTTCAAAATCTGTAAATTTTGGAGGAGAAATTTGCCTGTTCCACGCGCCGTTGAATTACGTACTGATGGGGCGAAATCCCCATCGTTCGCTTAAACAAACTTGCACAGTAAGTCGGGCTGATGTTAACTACACTTGCCAGTTTGGCTAAGGATAAATCACGATTCAGATGAGCATGAATGTAATCGATCGCCTGCTGCAATTGGCTGTAAGTTAAGCTTCTATTCTCAGGCATGATAAATTGTACGACCTCAGAATAGTGGCGCAACAGATGAATCAATAACGCTTGAGACAGAGACAGTATTTTATCTTTTTCAAAATGCTGTCTCCTATTTTACTTGTTGCTTCCGTAGAGGAAACCTCAAGTATTAGTGTCCACCTGAGGTCACTGGAGGGGTTGTTGCAAGAAGCTGAAGTTCCCAGGCAAGGGCCACCGCACTAGCACCGCCATGCTCAAGAATAATATCTGATATACCCGCAGATGTTTCTGTGCGTGCCCAGTCACGCTGCCATTCAGCAAGTACAGCCATCCAGTTGATTGGAATTGCGCCAGCCTGAACCATACGGCGAACAGCCATGTCATGAGCTTCCGCAGTAACACCACCCGAAGCATCGGTAACGATGAATACTTCATAACCTTCACCTAGCGCCTGGATTGCTGGCATTGCGAGACAGATTTCGGTGTAAAGCGCAGCAAGTATAAGTTGCTTGCGGCCACTTTTCTTCACTACATCTGTAACGTTTGGATCTTCCCAGGTATTGATGAAAGTGCGGTTGATCGGTTTTTGATCAGGAAAAACATCCTGTAGTCCCTTAATGATGTAACCTCCTCTCTCTTCAATGACTGTGGTAAGGATTGTTGGTACGTTGAACACCTTTGCCGATTTAGCAAGACCAATAACATTGTTAATGATCATCGTAGGTTCATGGCTGTTCAAGTTGGTGAACTGATAGGGCTGGTGGTCAATCAGTACCAGGATGCTATCTTCTGGACGAAGCAGTCCTTCTAAGCCGATTTTTGGATTTTTAGACATCGCTATAAGTCTCCATTCAATGTTTACTTTTCAGACACGCCCTAGCGTGTGAGTCTGACTCAACGGGGTGAATCACACAGTTTTTTCACATTCTTCGCGCCACAGACTGGACATAACCAATCTTCCGGCAGATCCTCAAAAGCTGTTCCCGAAGCAATTCCAGACTGTGGTTAAGCGGGTTAAATACTGTCAGAGGTCAGCAACATCATGAAATCTGCATGAGCTAACACGACATCGGGGTGGCGTTGAAGCGCCGTGTTATACTTCATGGCAAACTCATTGCCCGATTCGTCGGGGCTGAGCAGTGTCCGAATGTCACTGTCAATCGCTTCAATTGCTTCTGATGTAACAGGTTCATCGGCATGACGCAACTCATCGATTTGGATAATCAATTCTGAGAGTCGATGCAACCAAGCAAACTGCTTATGACTAATCACCAGTTGTAGCAATTCACCTCTAGAAACTTGCCCTCGAACTTGCTCATAGGTAAGACGCTCAGTCTCTAGTAAAAGCTTGTGCAGATGCAGTAGTTTGATTCGTAACTCACTCAAGCGTTGATGTTGACTAGTCCAATATTGAAGTGTGTTAAGCATGAATTCGTCCTATCCTTCCTTCTTGGTAATCGTTGATCGCCTGGGTGATTTCAGCTTCAGTGTTCATGACAAATGGACCATAGCGCACGACTGGTTCGTTAAGGGGTACACCTGCAATCAGCAGAAGATCTAGAGGACGCTGAGTATCAGCAGGGTTGGAGATCACCACATCTTCTCCATCTTGAGAAAAGAGCACCATCTGCCCATCATCACCAGGCACTGGCTCTGTCCCAAACAACCCAGACCCCTCCAGTACATAGACAAAGGCGTTGTACTCAAAGAGTACAGGCTGGATTATCGTTGCCCCTGGTTGCAGTGTGAAGTGGAGGTAGGTTATTGGCGTGCGCGTCTGAATTACGGCTTTTGCCCCTAACGCTTCTCCCGCAATCACCCGCACCGTCACAGACATATCTTCGGTTTGAGCTACCGGAATGTGAGCCGCTGGAATTTCCTGATAGCGGGGCGGCATCATTTTGTCTCGTTGTGGCAGATTGACCCATAGTTGAATGCCGTGGAGCCGTCCACCAGTTTGGGTAAACATTGACTCCGGCATCTCGGAATGCACGACCCCGGCACCTGCTGTCATCCACTGGACATCACCCGGATTTAGTAGCCCGGCGTGTCCCGCAGAATCTTTGTGTTCTAACCGTCCATCCAAGACATAGCTGACGGTTTCAAAGCCCCGGTGCGGATGATCGGGTGCACCTTTTGCCTGACCCGGCTTTAGATTAATCGGACCCAACTCGTCGAGGAGGAGAAACGGGTCAAATTCAGAGAAGCTACTTTTGGGAAAGGGCCGACGTACAAGAAATCCGGCCCCTTCGAGTGTTTCAACGCTGTTGATTACTCCGGCAATGGTTCGAGACGTTTGAGTGGGGACAGTCATAGAATTGCCTCTTCAGAACTAGACAAATATGTGTATCATTTGAGCCTGACTCAACAGGGTGAATCACAGAGTTTTTTCGCAAGCCAGAAATGCAGCAGATCACTGATTATTCCTGCTGAAGAAAGTCCAGCAACAGGGGATTGATCTGAGCGGGGTGAGTCCAGTTGATGGCGTGCGGCCAGCCGGGAATGACAACCAGCTTGAGTGTTGATCGCCCAGCGCAGAATGACGAACAGGTAGGGAGCGGCAATCGATCGTTCGCCAGTGAGCCAGTTTCGTCCGTCGAGATAACCGAGGATAGCGACGTTTTCAGTGAGTGAAAAGTGATCGTACTTGCCTCTACTTCGTTATCGACAACGAACTCCCCTTGCTATAATGCGTTCCCACAGCAGCTCAAAAACCGCTTCAACACCATCACTCAAGACTGGCGGCGTCACGAGCGTTAGTCGGCTCTCATTAAGAGTAAAGGTGCGAACTAACGTTGTACCAACGCGATTAGGAATTGATGCAATTTTGATCTGGTGAGTTACTGTGTTGCCACTCAACGTATAAGTTCCAGCGTAAGCATTGAATGTTGTAAATGCTTGAGCAAGCTCTTCCACGGGTAAAGATTGCATCTGGGGAGTCAGAGGTGATCTGACCTCCTGACTCAGCGGTGAGCGATCGCTCCTAGAAAACATCACCATCATGTGACCATCTGATGTGTAAGTGATGTAGCCAACCGGATGAGTTCCATACACGTCTGGAGTCACCGTTCCATCAGCGTAAATGGCAGTTGCAGAAATTAACTTCCAAATGCCAATTAGCAGATTGTTCTGGATTGATGGTGTAGACATAATGTGCAACCATTGCTTGATGATTCTCCGCTAGAGAGTAGCGGGTTTCAACACAAAATCAAACTCAGTCGTGTAAAACGGTTTACTTTGATTGTGTGCCTTGAGTTCGTCTAGTGCTTCGTGCTTTTGCAATTGAACGATCGCCGATCGCACGGCAAAGGTTGTATCTGAATCCAGGTGAGGATCGCCAGCAATAAAAGTTTGTGTTGTCAGTGGAGTGTACTCCGGAGCACTGAGTTTGAAATGGATGTGAGCCGCCCGCCAGGGATGCCGTCCCAAGAGTCCCAGCAACTCGCCACATGGACCACTGCTTGGCACTTTGTAACCTAGTGGCACGACAGTTTCAAACATATACTTTCCACTCTTGTTCGTTTTGAAACGTCCGCGAAAATTCCCCAACGGCTGAGATGGCTCTTGGACATCATATAATCCTTGGGAATTGGGTTGCCAAACATCAATCAGAGCATTGGCGAGCGGTTGACCGTTCAAATCTAAAACCCTGCCTGACAGGAAAAGTGAGTCTCCTTCTGCATCAATACCCAAGCGATCGCCCATCTGCCGTTCTGGTGCATTCGGCACATACAAGGGTCCTTCTAAATTGCTTTCTGTACCGCGATGAGCATCGTGCAGCAATTCTACCAACTCTGAAATTCCCAGTAGATCTGTTAACGCCTGCATTTCTCCAGCGGGAATCTCCTGAGTGTGATGACTGACCCGGTTGAGAAAATTACGTCCCTGCTGCAACTCTGATTCAGTCAGATTCACCTCACGCACAAAGTCATGCAAATGTCGAACGAAGCTCGTGTAAATTTCATACAGTCGCGGGTGAGATTTACCGCGATCGCCATGATTAATGACGGCTTCAGTGATAGTGTCAAGTGTGATGTTCTGCACGATCAAACTCCTTTTTAGTTACGTGATTAATGATGGTTGTTTTACGGCGACCATCTTGACTTATAGTCTGTGTCCTAATCTAATTGGCTACAGCTATAGTCTGGTGACTTGATGCTTTCAAGACTCATCCTGACGATTTCGTGCGACATACCAATCCATTCAAGAACGATGAGATCAGCCAGCGAACAGCACTGGGCATATAATAGAGTTTCATGGAATGTCCTTTGTCGCGAAGAATGTGTTTTTGCTTCCTATCTGCTGTTTTCATAGTCTGAGTGTAATGACTCCTAATGCTCGGTTTCTTTCAGATTCTTAGGGTGTTTTGTCAGATTCTTGTGCAATCACCTTCAAGACGCAGCGTGGAACCGAGCGTTCTGTCGAGGAACGCGCGGATCAACGCTGCCACCTCCTCTGCATGAGTCTCCAGCGCGAAATGTCCGGCGTCGAGCAGGTGAATCTCTGCATTCGGGAGATCTCGCTGATAAGCGGCAGCACCAGCGGGCAGAAATGCCGGATCATGACGACCCCAGACGGCGAGAAGCGGCGGACGTTGCTCACGAAAGTAGGACTGGAAAGCTGGATAGAGCGCGACGTTACTGCGGTAGTCGAGGATCAGATCGAGCTGGATCTCCTCCGCGTCTGGCCGACCCATGTAGGCGATGTCGAGTTCGTAGCCATCGGGCGACAGAAGGGTTGGATCGGCTCCAGTACCATACTGCCAGTTCCGGATTGTGTCCGGTGCGAGCGAGGGTCGGCAGGCTTCCCGGTTTGCTGCGCTCGGTTCGCGCCAATAGGCTTCCCATGGCCCCCATTCGTCACTGAAACCCTCAAGGTAGGCGTTGCCGTTCTGCGAGACGATCGCAGATATCCGTTCAGGATGGCGCATCGCCAGACGCAGACCTACTGGCGCACCGTAGTCGAAGATGTAGAGTACGTATTGATCGAGCGACAAAGCATCGACGAAGCCCTCGATTATGTCGGCAAGGCGGTCGAACCTGTAGTCGAATGCCCCGCGTGGCGGTGCCTTGGTCTGTCCGAAACCAGGCAAATCCGGCGCGACGAGCCGAAAGCGATCGGCGAGCAAAGGGATCAGGTCGCGGAACATGTGGCTAGCGGTCGGAAAGCCATGTAACAGCAGTATTACCGGCGCGTCGCTTGCCCCCGCTTCGCGGTAGAACACATCGACATCGTCAACCTGTCGAAACCCGTAGCGTATTTTCATCGTACAATTCTCTTTTTTGATTTTCTTCCGATTGAGCTTCGACGCTCAGATTTGGAATCTTGAACACCTTTCGCATACCCTACGATTGCCACCCCTAAACCGCGAGAACCGTCCGTTACCAGTGCAACATTGCCTGCAAGTGTTGTCGTCTTGCACTGCCGAGCGACTACTGCACTACATACCCACCATCTACCATCAACGTTTCACCTGTTATGAACGATGCCAGGTCAGATGATAAAAACAGAACTGCATTTGCAACTTCAAGCGGTGTTCCAATTCGTCCGATCGGATGGAGTCCTGTTATGTAAGCTTTGACCTCATCCTGCCCACCTGTAGCTGCTTCAAACATATCTGTTTCGATTGCTGCTGGTGCAACGACATTGATGCGAATCCCCGCTTTGGCATATTGGAGCGCGGCGGCTTTTGTTAAGCCTATTACTGCATGTTTACTCGCGGTGTAGAGGGATTGGGTAGGAACTGCAACGACTCCAGCCCCAGATGATGTATTGACGATCGAACCACTTCCCTGTTTCAACATCTGAGCGATTTCATATTTCATCGACAACCAAACGCCTTTGACATTGACGTTCATCGTGCGGTCATATTCAGCTTCTGTTTGCTCAATCAATGAAGGATTTTCGCCGACCATTCCTGCATTGTTGAAGGCAATATCTAACCGACCAAAAACGCCAACCGCTTTATCAACCATTGCCTTAACATCAGCTTCTTTCGTGACATCTGCTTGCACAAAAATAGCCTCTCCGTCAATTTTCTGAATCAATCGAACAGTTTCTTCACCTTCATCCATTCGACGACCCACCACCACCACCTTTGCTTGTTGTTGGGCATAAGCGATCGCTGTTGCCCTACCGATTCCCGATGTGCCACCAGTGACTAACGCCACTTTATCTTGCAGTATCATTTTGATTCTCCTAATTTCAATCAAAATTGACCTTCAGCACACAATCAAACTCCGATCCGTTTAGCAATGACCAACGCCGTAACGCTATCTAATTTTCTGTGAACTTCAGCACAATTTTTCCCCGTGTTCCTCCCTGCTCTAGACGCTGATGTGCCAGAACGACCTGATCCCAAGACCATACTGAATCAATCACTGGGCGAAGCTGATGACCCTCGATTAGTTTTGTCAAAGCCTCTAATTTTGCTCGGTACTGGGGTGAAAAAACAAAATGAATCGTCAGATTCTTGCCCCATGCTTCAAGAAGCGATTGCGGTATGGCAATGTCTACAATGCTTGTAAGTCTACCGAAGGGACGAATGATTTCTAGACTACGCTGAATTGTTTCTCCGCCGATTGTATCTAGAACTAAATCCACACCCAGTCCATTTGTTTCTTGACGAATGACTTCTGCGTAATCTTCATTTTTGTAATCAATCACCCGATCTGCGCCCAGTTCTGTCACGAAATCTCGGTTTCTAGAACTACACGTCGCAAAAACGTATGCCCCCATCGCTTTGGCGAGTTGAACTGCGATCGAACCCACTCCACCCGCACCCGCATGGATGAGAACTGTTTCACCAACTTGTAGATTGCCCCTAGTCACTAGACAATCCCAAGCCGTTCCGCCTGCAAGCGGAAAAGAAGCTGCTTCAATGTGCGATAGATTTACAGGCTTCAATGCAACAATCGCTGCATCAGCCACATGATACTGAGCGTAACTACCGAATTCTCCAAAAATTTGCGGCGAGTAATACACGTTGTCTCCCACCTTGAAATCAGTCACAGCTTCGCCAATTGCCTCAATCACCCCTGAAACATCGACTCCAAGGATGGCGGGTAATTGAACCAGCTCCTTGTAATCACCACGACGAGTTTGGTAATCGACCGGGTTAATCGAGGTTGCACAAACTCTGACTAACACCTGATTCGCCTTTAGTGTTGGTATGGGAACAGTTTGAATCTCGAACTTCTCAGCATCACCAAACGCAGTTAATACAGCTGCTTTCATAGATTCCATCTGTGGTAATTATCCTTGTTGTAGAGTAAACAGTGCCGTTGTACAACCCGGCCTTCACACGACCAGCACTCAACTGTTTAGAACATCGTGTTATCGTTAGCCGACGCTTCCGGGATAGTCTGTAGCACGTCCCAATGCTCGACTATCTTGCCTTTATCATCCAGGCGGAAGATGTCGATGCCTGCCCAGTCGTTGTCGTCCGGCCATTTTTGGTAGCAATGCAAGACTACATAATCGCCTTCAGCGAAGACGCGCTTAAACTGGACGCACTTGCCCGGATATTCTTTCGCTATCCTCTCGAAATATTCGATGAAAGCCTGCTTCCCGTCGGACACCGCTTTCTTTGTGCTGGATAATACACGTCGCCGACATATTTCTCGATGGCTTCTACGGGCTGACACTGAACGATGCTGGTTGCAAAATGGCGGGTTTGGGTATTGATGTTTGCTGGCTCCTACACTTAGTCGCGCTCGATTAGTGTGTTTGAAGGTAAGTTGGGATCGATCGCCTTACGCGCACTGTCAACGCCCACGACGGGAAGTGTACCCGGATCGAGCAAGCCGACTTGAACCAATACACTTGCTTGATCCCAGTAAATGTGTTCGTGGGCTAGTTTGCCGTCACGGAACTGGACGATCGCTACTACTGGCACTTCCACCCGTTTTCCGGTGGGAGCAACGCCGGGTAATATCCATTTCATCCAAACAGTATGAGTGAACTTAGCCATCATTTCATCCACGAGTTGATCTGTCCCGATCGTGCGCGAAATTAGGGTCAACTCCGTATCCGGCGGCATCTGTGGAATGAGGTATTTGGAATAAAACTCGCGCAGTGCTGGTTTCCCGACTCCCCCAGTCATTACCGGGATGTGGTTAACGTAAGCATCTTCAACCATCGTAGCGAGGGCATCTTCAGTACTGTGAGTGCCAAACTCGTACTGTAAATGCTCTTCCCAAAGTGCTTGCAAAGACTCTTGGGCTGGTGTCAAATTGGTAGTTGCTTGTAAATTTGCTTGTCCGTCTACAGTTTGCTCTTTGACCATGATTAAATATTCCTGGTTCTATCTATCTAAAGTGTCTTGAGTTCCAATGCTTGACTGCTTTCAGATTCTTAAAATGATTTGTCAGATTCTTGTGATGTTAGTGAACTTATTTCAATGGACGTATAAGCATTCAGCGCCTGTTTCGCGAATCAGTTTGGCGGTTTTTTCACCTTCTGCGTCGCGTCTGCCTGAGAATACTACCTTTGCTCCAGCAGCACCAAATGCGGTAACTTCTCTGCGAGACGCTACGCGAACGTTAAGCTTTCCTTCTCTACGAGAGGCTGCGCCAACGGAACGCTACGCGTAGCTTGCTTCCGCGTAGGGGTACGCTAACGCGGTTGTACGACAAATTCCTGAAGTTTCACCAGTGACTAACGCCACTTTATCTTGCAGTATCATTTTGTTTCTCCTGTTTTAATTTCATCGGTTTGTCTCAGGTAAGTTTGTCTCAGCAACTCAGTGACTTCTTGCGCGATCGCAATCAGGGCATGATTAACTGAGGAGTCGCGAAGAGAACCAGTCTGAGGTGTACCTTCATGCCCAGAATTATTCTTGCCTTGTACTAATAAATGCGGCATAGAATTATCCTCAATGAAATACTGTTTTGTAATTGACTAAATCAATACGAAAGAATTCAGTTGTTGGCATGGTAATTTTTGGCATGGTTCAAAAAGCGGCAGTTTTGTTCAGCGAAACAGGCAGGCAAAATCTAGCTATCAAAATTTGATAGCTTATAGCACTTACAGACAAGTCAGATATGAATTGAGAGCAAAGATCGGGGAACTTAATGACTTGCAGCAATCATGGCAGCCATCAACTCCGTCGTGTTCCAGCGCTCGGTATACCGAATTCCATTGATAAACAGGGCTGGGGTAGTCGTCACTCCACTCTCTATTCCGCCTTCGATATCTTCATTGATGCGATCAACATGCACTTGTTTAGACAACTCTTTGAGAAATTGAGGAATGTCAAGCCCTAAATCATTGGCGTACTCGACAAGATAACCGTTCTCCAACCTTTGTTGATGGTCAAATAAAGTATCGCTCATTAACCAAAACTTTCCTTGGGCGGCAGCAGCTTCGGCGACTTGGGCTGCCCGTTGTGCTTGGGGATGAATCTGGATCTGTGGAAAATGGCGGAAGATAAAACATAAATAATCCTCTCCAAAAGAAACCGTAAGCTCTTGCCGAATGATTTTAATCAGCTTGTAAACGGCTGCACTTCTAGGACATTGATAATCCCCATACATCACTAATACCACGGCGGCACTTAGCACACCTTGACTGTGATCTTGGGTTGAAGCTGGCACAACTAAAGAACTGGAACTATGGTCGTCGATCATCTTTCTACATCTGTATCAAGCATGGAACCTTGTGATTCACTTGCTCAATCCACATGAATTCAATATAAGCAATTGGCTTTTAGTTGTCGTCTACAGTGAGTTAACATTTTTAGGCTGTAATTTGATGGAGCAGCCGCTCCTTCTTAAGATAGAAGGTAGGCTCTAACTTAAGTTAGAATCCGAATTTGCTCGAAAGTACATCCTACAAACTGACAATGCCGCGCTTAACGGCAACAATCACAGCTTGGGTGCGATCGCTCACATCCAACTTATTCAAAATCCGATTGACATGGGATTTAACAGTACCTTCACCGATGCTCAAAGCAGCCGCAATATCGGCATTACTCATCCCCTGTGCCAGTGAGCGGAGTACTGCTAGTTCTCTTTCACTCAGTTCTGGATTGCTGAGGCGCTGTGCCAACTTTGCTCCCACATCGGGCGGAATATACTTCTGACCCCGATGAACGGTGCGAATCGCATTCAGAAGCTCGTCAGGTTCAGTTTCTTTCAACAGGTATCCTTTTGCGCCTGCCTGCAATCCCCGGTAAATATCTTCGTCACTATCATACGTGGTCAGTACAATAATCCGAGCAGATTTAACGATCGCACAAATTGCACCAATGGCGGCAACTCCTTCCACTTCAGGCATTCGCAGATCCATTAGCGTTACATCTGGTTGGTGTTCCCCAAATAAGGCGATCGCCTGTTCCCCATTTTCGGCTTGTGCAATCACCTGCATATCTGGGTCACGGTTAATAATCGTGGCTAATCCTTGCCGAAAAATGGCGTGATCGTCCGCAATCAGAACCCGAATGGTCGTAGCTTGGCTCATTGTAATGCTCACTCAAGGGTTGACGGTGACAATAATTTCTGTTCCTTGTCCAGGTTGACTCCTAATCGTGAGTTGTGCGCCGATGCGCTCTGCCCGTTCGCTCATGCCGAGTAAGCCAAATCCCTCAGAGGCTGGAATACTGCCAACTCCAAAGCCCTGTCCATTGTCTTTCACGCGCAAGCAGAATCGATCGCGATCGTAGATTAGCTCAACTCGAATTTCGTCAGCATTGGCATGTTTAATCGCATTGGTTAAGGCTTCCTGCCCCATCCGCAGTAGATTACTCTCAACTTCAGTCGGTAGAGAATATACTGCACCCTCAATCTCATAATACAAAGTGGTATCCATTGCGGCAGTTCTGATTTGAGCGATGAGACGATGGAGAGCACTCTGTAAACTGCCCTTCTCCAAAAGCTGAGGACGGAGCGCTACCACCGATCGCCGCGCTTCAGTCAGTCCAGTTCGCGCCAATTCTTTGATCAGGTCTAGATGTGCCTGAGTTGCTTCTAAATCATCCGTTAGCACCTGGTTTGCAGCACCTACCTGAGCCAGAATACCTGTAAACGCCTGAGCGAGTGTGTCGTGAATTTCGCGTGCCATGCGGTTGCGCTCTTCCAAAATTGAGGCTGCTTCTGCTTGCTTTTGCAGCGTAATATCTCGCGCTATCCAAATGACCTGTTCGTGCTGAATCGGGGCAAGGCGAGCCGAAAACCAGGCTTCTCGTCCATTTAGAAACGCACTATACTCGACTGTGAGGATTTGTTGGGTTCTCAGCACCTGCTGAATATAACTTAGAAATTCATCGGCTTGTTCCCTTCCAAGTTGATGCATGGTTTTACCAATCATCTCCTCATAGGGTTGCCATAGCAGATTTGGTTCCTGTACGATTATTTCAAGGAATCGCCCTTCAGCAGTCAGTACAAATAATGGATCGGGAATTGCCTCAATTAGAGTCCGTAGCTTTGACTCTGAGGCTTGTAGGGCTTCTTCTGCTTGCTTGCGATCGTTAATGTCAACGTGGGTTCCCAACATCCGCATGGGTTGACCTGATTCGTCCCAGGCAACAATTTTGCCAGCAGAAAGAGTCCATTTCCACTGACCATCCTGGGTACGCTGGCGATACTCTGCTCGATAGCTGGGGATTTCTCCAGCAATGTAAGCACGGTAGGTTGCGACAACCGATTCTCTGTCATCAGGATGCAAACGAGCAATCCATTCAGAAATGGTTTCGTGGAATGTTGCTGGATTGTAGCCCAGCATTAAAGCGTATTCCGGGTTAACAATTCTTTCTTCAGTTTTTAAATCGAGATCGTAGAGTCCTTGATTTGTGGCTGTTAGTGCCAGGCGCAGCCGTTCTTCACTATTTTGTAGAGCGGCTTCTGCTTGTTTGCGATCGCTAATATCTGCAACTACCCCTTCGGTGTAGTCATCGCCTGCATTCAGATAAAGAGAGAAAAGCCCCCAAAACAATGTCCCATCTCGTTTTCGCATCTGGACTTCAAAGCTTCGCACTTCCCGATCCCGCTTCAGCAACTCAATGAGGTGTTGGTGATCGCTAGGATCTGCATAATAGCCTATGACGTGTTCAAGCCCAATGATCTCCTCTGGTGAATCAAAGCCAAACAGATTGGCATGGCGTTGATTGGCATCGAGAAGTAATCCATCCGAGAGGCGGACTCGGTAGATGCCAACCTGCGAGTTTTCAAAGATATTGCGGAACTTGGCCTCACTGCGTTGTAATGCCTCTTCTGCTTGCCTACGCTGGGTGGTGTTGTTGCCCACCGATAGGATTTCAACGACCTCTCCCTGGTCATTGAAAATGGCTTGATTCGACCAGGCCATCCAAACTCGCCGACCATCTCGACACAGGTTTTCACCCTCGCCTTGCGGGTACGATTGAGGATTACGAAGTAAATCACGGACAAAGGGTTTGACATCGCGTCCAGAGGTTTCGATGTCTGGAATGATTGTTTCAAATAAGGTTCGCCCTAAAATCTGATGTTCTTCATAGCCGAGGAGTTTCACCCCATAATCGTTGATGTATCGAATCCGTCCTTGCGTGTCATAGCGAATGATGACTGAATTCGCGGTTTGTAGCAGGTTGCGGTAATTGGCCTCACTTTGTCGTAACGCAGCAGTTCGTTCTGCGACCTGTTGCTCTAAAGTGCAGTTGTAGTCGGCTAGGAGTTTCTCGGCTTGTTTACGCTCTGTAATGTCCTGAAAGGTAGCGATCGCATAAGTAATATTGCCCTGTTGATCAAAAACTGGTGTTCCCCGTGCCTCAAGTAGAATTGTGACCTGATCTCGACGAATTTCTATATCTTCAGTCCTGATGCGTTCGCCCCTTAATGCCCGCACAATAGGCAAGCTCTCCGCTGGATAGATCTGATCCGTTCCCGCTACATAAAGCTGATAAGCCTCTGAGATCTGCTCCGGTGCTATGGAAGTATCAGTTTCTTTGCCTATGAGTTGATTGCCGCATTGGTTGGTATAGTAAGGGCGACCCATCGCATCCACGATCCCAATTCCCACCGGAATCGCTTCGAGGAACTGGGTGATCTTGCTTTCGTTAGCTCGCAGTTCTGAGTAAAGGTTGGCATTTTCGATGGCGATCGCTGCTTGAGTCGATAATAGCTGCAAGACCTGCGATCGCTCTGGTGTAAATACTCCAGATGCTAACCGATTTTCTAAATACAATACACCGACCAGCTTGGCTTGATTCAGCAGCGGCAAACAGAAAACTGATTGAGGCTGGTTCTGTTGAATGTATGGCTCATTAATAAAAGCACCTTCACGAATCGCATCGTTTAAGGTGACAGGCTTCAGAGTCCGAATCACATATTGAATGATTGATTCTGGCAATTGATCGGCAATTGGAATAGACTGTAACACCTGAGTCGCACAAGCATTCTCATCGGTATTGAGTTCACAAGCCGCTTCAATCGACCATTCTCCTGAGTTTTCTAAAATCAGATATCCGGTTTGTGCGCCAGCATTCTCAATTAAAGTTTGCATCAGTAATCGCAGCAATTTCTTCAGTTCAATTTCACGAAAAATTGCCTGTGAAGCTTTCATTACTGCTGCAAAATCGAAAGTGGTATGGAAGGAATTAGAGATAGTTTCAGCAGTAATAGGAACTGATGCGGAAGCGGCTCTAGACGACTTAGAAAAGAACTGTGGATAGCGAGTTTCTAAGTCTTTAACTTTAGCGGTTGCGCCCCAACGCTCGTAGCAATAGTGTGCCTCTTTCATGTAGGTTTGAGCAATTTTTTCTCGGCCTCGCGCCAGATAATGCTTAGCCGCTAATTCATAAGCTAATGCTTCTTCTTGGATATACTCATTTTCAGCAGCACCTGCGATCGCTCGTTCATAAAGTTCCTCAGCCTCAAAGAATTGCCCTGAGACTCGCGCTTTCTCTGCTTCGACTAAATAAAATTTATGGAGATAATTCATTGGGGCATGACTCGCCCATTTTTGCATCTTTTCTTGGTTGGAGCTAACACAACTTAGCCAAGCTGCTTTTTCAGAGTTTGAAGCCTCAAGCGATAGGCTCAAAAGCGCCAGAGAATGATAGAAGCAGAATATAGGCAGAACCGTTATTGCTGTCACCTCTTCAAAATGTTGCCTTGCCAAAATAGCAGTCTGTTCAGCTTGATGGTGTTCTTCAAATAGATAACACAACATGACTTTGTGCAAATAGAGTATTTGAATTGCAGGTCCATCTTTAACTGCAATAGCGTGTGATAACACCTCCTCTTCATTACACACCCGACCAACTAAACGACTGGGATTCTCAGATCTCTCTAACAAATTAAGAATAGTCTGCCGCAATATTGTCAGCCAATTCGAGGGACTTTCTCGTCTAATTTGGTCGATCGCTTTGCTGTAAATTACTGTTTTTCGTTCAAGTTGAGTAAGTTCCTCTCCAGCAAAAAATGAGTTATGGCACAAGTAATATGCAGCATAACCAGCAGATCCAAAGTCTCCGGTTTCCACTCCTTCCTGATAAGCCTCAACCAGCAGTGGTATCGTCTCCTTAAGATGTACTTTCCATTGCATAATCTGGTCACTAAATAACTGTAATGCTCTAGCCCTACCTTTTTTAGTATTCAATCGTTCTGCCAAGGTAAGAGCCAATTGACCAAATTTATAGCCGAGTTCAATGTCTTGAACAACTCCACATAGAAGAAATCCGTAGGCAGCATAATACAGCGGTGACCAGATAGTATTACCGTATTTGATTGATAAATTTACTGTTTTGCAATTAATCAGTATCCACAGTGCTGGTAACGTTATAGCTGCAGCAGACACCATATTCGATAGAATTGAAATAGCCGCCAGTGGTTCTGGTGCAGTCATCTCTGGTAAATTAATTAAGTCTTCGATTTCTCGTTCAGCGAGTAGTGCAGTCGTTGACTCTAATTCCCTTTGAACATCTGCCTGACTTGGATTTTCTATTAAATCTATTCCCAAGAGCTTTAACGCTTCCAATCCAGCTTTTAGTGCTTCTTTCAGGTTGCCCTGTGACAAATATCTTTGATTTCTGCTATCATAAGCTTGCATTTTGTCAACCACTGTTTTGGCACGATCGAGCACCACTTCTACCAACTGTTCCATCTCATCAAAGCGACCCTGGAGATACGCTGCTTCTGCTGCTTGTGAGTACAGCGCTAAGGTGAGGTCATACTCGCTCTGCCAACTCTCTGAATTAAGGAGTTTAAGCCCTGTAGTGGAATACTTAAAAGCTGCTTCATAAGCCGTTGCTGTTTTTGCTTTCTGACCTGCCGTTAAATTCAATCTGGCAATTTCAGTTCGTTCTGGTTGAGCAGTGACTAGCTCAAGTCCTTGATTGAGATGATCGATGATTTCAAACAACCGATCAGATCGTTGCTCTGGTGAAGTTTTTTCGAGCAAATTGCGACCGATTTGGAGATGAACAACCTGTTTCTGCGATTCATCAATCAGAGCATAAGCCGCTTGCTGAACGCGATCGTGCAGAAACTTATACTCTTGAACTAACAAATCTTCGTCCAATTCAGACAGAGGTTGAATTAATCCCGCTTGTATTGCTTCTAATAAATCCTGGAAAATTGCTTTCGGTGATTTTTCGCAAACGATCGCCAACGTTTCTAAATCAAATTCAGACCCAACACAAGCAGCGATGCAGAGAACTTGCTGTGTTGCTGACGGTAATTTTTGCAATTGACGCAGCAGCAACTCCACCACATTATCGGTGATATCTTGAGCTTCAATCTCAGTTAAGTTCCACTGCCAACTCAACTGTTGGGCATCAAAGGTTAACAGGTTTTCGCTATGCAGCAGCTTCAAAAATTCACCAACAAAGAAAGGGTTGCCCTCGGTTTTACGCAACACGACTTGGGCTAAGGAACGAACGGTATCAGGATTGCGATGTAATGTCTCAGCCACCAGTTGAGTCAACGGTTCGGGCGTTAAAGGAGTCAGGGTAATTTCTTGAAGCGCTACCCCCTGCTTTCGCAAGCTCTCCAGCATCAAAATTAATGAATGCGTTGGAGATACTTCATGATCTCGATAGGCTCCGATCAAAAACAGAGATTGAGTTTGCTCGTCAAGCAATATGAGTTCAATTAACTTCAGCGTTGCAGAATCGATCCACTGTAGATCGTCTAAAAAGACGACCAGGGGATGCTCTTTTGCACAAAACGCCCGCACAAACCTTTGAAACGTGAGATTGAAGCGATTCTGTGCTTCTGTTGCTCCAACTTCGGACACAGGTGGCTGCTTGCCAATAATGAACTCAACTTCGGGAATGACATCTACGATAATTTGTCCGTTGCTTCCCAAAGCAGTGAGTAGACGCGATCGCCACTGTTGCACTTGCTCATCCGGTTCCCCCAGAAGTTGCTGCACCAACTTTTGCAGGGCATCCACAATGGCGCTGTAGGGAATATTGCGCCTAAATTGGTCAAATTTACCCGATATGAAATAGCCGTGCTTTGCTGTGATGGGTTTATAGAGTTCTTGCACCAATGCTGTTTTGCCAACGCCAGCGTAACCAGCAACGAGCATGAGTTCGACATTGAATTGAGTATTTTCTATGCCTGACTCTAGTTGACAAATTTCGCCAAACGTCTCTTTTCTAACCACTCTGTCAAACGCCGCCAATAATGCTTTAGTCTCCGCTTCTCGTCCATACAGTTTCTGAGGAATGCAAAACTGTTCTGAAACATCTTGCAGTCCCAACGACATAGCGTTGATCTGACCCATTTCTGCCAGCTGCCCGGCGCAGCGTTCTAGATCCGCTTTGATGCCCCAGGCACTTTGATAGCGATCCTCCGCATTTTTCGCCATCAACTTCAAAATTATGCCTGAAATGGGTTTGGGAATCGTGGCGTTCAATTTATGCGGAGGAATCGGCGGTTTGGCAATATGACAATGAACTAGCTCCAGGATGTCTTGAGTGGGGAACGGTAGCTGTCCAGTTAACAGTTCGTAGAAGGTCACGCCCAGCGAGTAGAAATCGGTGCGATAGTCGAGCATCCGGTTCATCCGCCCAGTTTGCTCTGGCGACAGATAGGCAAGCGTGCCTTCTAGCACATGGGGACTTTTGAACGTCGGATTCGTGCGGTTAAATTGGGTTGCAATCCCAAAGTCAATAATTTTGACAACGCCAGTATCCAGATTAAAGACTATGTTTCCAGGGTTGATATCTTTATGAATGATATTGGCTGCATGGATTCTGCCAAGAATGTCGGTGAGGGCGATCGCAAGACCTAGAAAAGTGGATAAAGGCATCGGGCAGAAGATATCTGGGCGCTTGTGCATCCATTGCTCTAAGGACTCTCCTCCAAAATCTTCTAAGATAATCACCAGGGTGCGTTGATAGTCCTGCTGGTTGTATGCCTTGACAACTCCTTCCAGATTGAGGGAACGAATAATTTTATATTCCTGTCTGTAGCGAGTCAGTTCTTGAGGTGAGGGATAATCAAACTTTAGCATTTTTACGATGATCCCTACTCCATCCTCTCTAATGCCTCGATACACTAGAGAATTAGAACTTTCGTATATTTTGTTTTGGATAAAAATACCAGGTAGAGCGATCATAGAGCAACTCTTTAGAGAATAATCTGGCATAATCCAAACTATACAGCAATCTAGCTATCTACATCTTTCATCTTCTGAGGTTTTATTTGGTTTCTTTCGTTCATTTCTAGCCAGTTGCAGAGTGATGGCGTTCACTTACGAGCGCTGTATCAATTATGTAGAGCGTTTCTACAGCACTCATTTTACAACTGGCATAGCACGGAACACCAGAAGCGCAAAGTTTTGCCCTATCCCTCGTACAACTTCTTCACTGTCCCGTTATGGTGATATGGTTGAGTCGATGGGGGATAGTCGGTTAAGGTTTGAGTGTCATCGGGACTGAATTTTTGCGACAACAACCATAAGTTGTCCAAGATAACAACCAATAGTTGACCAAGACTGTCACTTAAAGGATAATGTGGCCGAAATTAAAGCATAAAGTGACCGCAAAGCAGAACTGAGTAGGAAAAGTGTTTAAGAGATTTGAATGCGATCGCCGCAGATTGTGTGCAACGAAAAAATAAGCATTTCAGCTTGATCAGGGCGGCCACTTTATCCTTTAAAAACGGCCATCTTATCCTTTAAGTGACAAGCAGTTACAGATAAGGACTTTCCAACAATGGACGTAACTGGATTCGAACCAGTGACCTCTACGATGTCAACGTAGCGCTCTAACCAACTGAGCTATACGTCCTTAACCACACGATTATTAATAATAACACATATTTTCTTGATAAAGCAAGATAAAGGTGTAAATCCATCTTACTAAGAGAAGTACCATTCGACCCTGGTGTATGATCATTGAGGTTATTCGGTTCTGGTAGGGGTCAGCTACCAGAGGTAACGGGGAAAGTTCGGTGCAAATCCGGCGCTGTCCCGCAACTGTGAATTAATTTGAGATTTGAGATTAGCAAACTAAGTAATCCCAAATTCCAAATTGAGTGAGTCAGGATGCCCGCCGAAGTAGATTGATCAGTTCCCCATTTCTGCGAGGTACAGATGACTGCTACTGCACATATTTCCCCAACTAATCGCTTTGGTGTTCCTGACCACACTTTATTTGTTTGCAAAACCTGTGCTAGCGTTTGGCAAGATGGAAAACGTTTAGGTGAAAGTGGTGGCGAACAACTACTACAGCAACTTCAGCACTTGGCACAAGATTGGGACTTGCGAGATCAATTCCCAATTCAAGAGGTTGAATGCATGAGTGCTTGTAATCGTTCCTGTGTAGTTGCCTTTGCTGCCAAGGGCAAATTAACATATCTATTTGGTGATTTAGCCGTTGATGGCAGTGCATCTGCGATACTAGAATGTGCTAGTCAATACTATGCCAAAGCAAATGGTTTACTCCCTTGGTCAGAGCGTCCAGAAGCCCTGAAAAAGGGCATATTGGCAAAGATTCCACCTTTATCTCAATGATGCGAGTTTTAATTTTGGGTGGTACGGGAGATGCCGCAGAACTAGCTGCCAAAGTGGCGACTATCCAAGGGTTAGAAGCAATCACGTCTCTAGCTGGTCGCACCCGTGAACCATCAGTTCCGTTGGGCGATTTACGGGTTGGAGGCTTCGGTGGTGTGGCTGGATTGGTTAGCTATCTCAGAGCAATGCAAATCGACTTATTAATTGATGCAACCCATCCTTTTGCTACTCAGATTTCCTTCAATGCGGCAGATGCTGCAACGGAAGTCGGAGTACCCCATCTGATGTTAATTCGCCCGCCTTGGGAAAAAGGAAGTGGCGATCGCTGGATTGAAGTTGACAGCATTGAAGCCGCAGCAGCATCTGTAGCAAACCAGGCACAGCATGTATTTTTGACAGTTGGGAGGCAAGAACTCGCCGCCTTTGCTCATCTAGAGAAAATATGGTTTTTGATGCGGATGATTGACCCTCCTACCGATGATGCTTTAGTACCACCAGGAATGATATTGTGCGATCGCGGGCCCTTTAGCCTCAATAACGAAAGACAAATCCTGATTCATAACAAGATTGATACCATAGTAAGTAAAAATAGTGGTGGCGATGCAACAAAGCCTAAGATTATTGCAGCGCGAGAACTGGGTGTGAAGGTTGTTATGGTAAATCGTCCAGCCATACCGCCAGGAGAAAAGGTTACTGATGTTGATGGTGCTTTAGCATGGCTATTTGACAAGTTGGACAACTAGTGAAAGAAAGTAAAAGCCGCCAATCAGACTTTTAGCAGTGCTAGGATTTATCCTTGGGAATTGAGCCTTCAATTCCTTCAACATACCAATCCATCGCCAGTTGTCCCCTATCATCCAACACCTTACCCTTTGGCACTCGCACCACCCCTTTTTGGTCTTGCACCGGGCCATCAAAAGGATGTGCACTACCCTGAATAAACTCATCGCGCTTTGCATTCACCAGTTGTTGCACATCCGCAGGAATCGCCTGATTCATGGGGGAAATATCCACCATTCCTTGACCAATGCCATCCCAAACCTCTTGAGACTTCCAAGTATTACTCATTACAGCCAAGGCTTTATCTATATAGAATTTGCCCCATTTGTTAATAGCTGATGTCAGATGGGCTTTTTGACCAAACTTACTCATATCAGTGTTGTAGCCAAAAGCATAAATCCCTTTTTCCTCAGCCAATTGGACAACTGCACCAGAGCCAGTATGCTGCGTTAGTACATCTGCACCTAAATCGACCAAAGCTTGAGCCGCTTCTCTTTCTTTGGCTGGATTGTGCCAACTTTGTACCCAAAGTACCTTAACTTTTGCTTGGGGATTTGTTAGCCTTACTCCTTGAGTGAATGCACCGATTCCCCGAATTACTTCTGGAATTGGATATGCGCCAATAAAACCAACTACATTCGATTTTGTCATCTTGCCGGCAATCATGCCGGTTAAGTAACGCGGTTCTTCAAAACGTCCCAGATAAGTACCGACATTGGCAGCACGTTTGTATCCTGTACAGTGTTCAAAGACAACATCACCAAAGTCTTTGGCAACTTTAATTGTTGGGTTCATGTACCCGAAGGAAGTTGTAAAAATCAACTTGTTACCATCTAATGCTAGTTGGCGAATCACCCTTTCAGCGTCAGCGCCTTCGTTGACATTTTCGACAAAGGTAGTTTTTACCTTATCTTGAAGATTGGCTTCCATGTCTCTGCGACCTAAATCATGGGCATAAGTCCAGCCAAAATCACTCACAAGCCCCACATAAACAAATCCCACTTTGAGAGGTTCATTTACAGCTACAGGCGACGCAAAGGGAGACACCTCACCCTGCAATTTGGAATTTTTGCCTTGAACACAACTAGTTAAGGTAAAGCTAGATCCTGCTAAAGTGACATACTTTAGAAAATTCCGACGATCCATATTTTATTAATTGATTTACCTGGTTAAAAATATTTTTGTGATTGCTGGTAATGGCAGATACAGTTTAGATTAGCTATTTACTTAATTTTAACTTTTTATTTCTGCCGTCAATTTGCTTAATCAAGAAGGCAAATGATGATTAACACTATACATAATTACAACATACTTTTATAAAACGTAAGTAAGCCAGTAAGAATAACTCAAACTATATTAACTAATGTATAAAATATTAAAATTATTTCGCAGTGAGCGGCCCTAGCCCTCTCTGCGAGACGGTACGCGTAGCAATATCCCCAAAGAGGTACACTATAAAATTTTAATTATTTACGTAGACTTACTTGTATTTCAAGCCAGCTTTTTGATAACGCACATCGATGAACTTTCATTGGCTGACAAGCAAAAGCAAATATTAGAAAGAAAAGAAGAGAACAGCAGGAAAGTGCCTGAAAAAATCTCGCCCAATAACTTGGCATCTTCGTCTCGAAAAGCAAAAAATCCTCGATATTCACAAGGATAATTGCCTGCTCCTCTGTAAAGATGAAGCTTTTACCAACTGGGTTGTAGAAATAACTAAAGCTGCTTTGGTATCTTGATGATTCTATGACTTTTTAGCAGTCACAATCATACCAATACAAAATTTGAAGCAAGTTTTCTCAGCGATTTGCTATTAATCTTTGAGTGATTTGTTGTTTAAGAACACGATAAAAAAACAATGGATTGCCTATAATATAACGATCCCATAGACGAGTAGGTTCAACAATTAAGCGTGTTAACCACTCGAAGCCATTATCAGTAAGCCAACGGGGGCCGCGATATACAGAGTTAGTATAGAAATCTAAACAAGCGCCTAAAGGTAAAAATACACGAGTTTCAATTTTATTGAAATTATCTAAAATCCACCGTTCTTGTAACGGCATACCAAAACCAATATATAAAATATCTGGACGGAAATGATTAATTTTTTCTATTATTAAATCATTCTCTTTTCCTGATTTATCAAAGTAACCATGATGTCCCTGTATTCGCAGATTTGGTGCAATTGATACTAACTTAGTAATTGCTTTATCCACTACACCGGGTTTTCCAGCTAGCAAAAATAAAGAAATATTTTCTTTTTCACATTTTAATGCTAAATCTTCTAGGTAATCTGGTGCTGTCATCCGATGTGCAGATTCCACCGAATAACCGCTTAATTTAGCTGCTAGCAATACACCAAATCCGTCGCAAAATACTAAATCAGCATTATTTAAAAAATCCCGATACCAAGACTTTTCATATGCCAAATTCATCGATCTGATATTCGCATATTCTACAATTGTTTTTTTGGGAGTTTTTACTGCTTCTACTAAATAATCGATTAATTCTTGTACTTTGACTTTATGAAATCTTGTATTAAACAACTTTACTTCCGGGAAAGTTTTCATATGCTATGCACTCTGATTAAAAATCACTTTTGTTTATTTTTAGACAAGCTTGTTGTTAATCAATTATGTTGACAATATTGATTTCAACCTACAACTGATGTATAAATGTATTTTAAAGATGCAAGATAATTGTTTATATCCAAGTGTTTAACTCTTATCCGTGCATTATTTCCTAGAGATATTCTCAAATTTTTGTCTGCAATTAAAGATTGCATTGCCTCTGACAACTCTTGAATTTCCCCTGGATTAACTAATAAACCATTCTCGCTTTGAGTAACTATTTCGGGTATTCCTCCTACTGTAGTGGTTATAACAGCTAAACCCCAACTCATTGCTTCTAGTAGTGCCATCGGCAAACCTTCATTATAAGAAGGTAGCACGAATACATCAGCTTTAGCTAAAAGATCGTCGCGTTTTTCTTGGTCTACCCAGTCAAGGATAGTAATATATTCAGTGAGATTTAGAGTTTGAATCAAATTACGAGCTTTTTCTCCATCTCCATCACCCGCCATAACCAACTTTACTTTGCTTTTATCTTCAGCAGGTATAGAAGCAAATGCTTTAATTAAATCAAATGCGCCTTTGCGCTCACCAATTCGCCCTAAAAACAAGAAAACTATCTGGCTTGAATCTATACGCTGTGGGATTTGTGCAGGAATTCTTACTGCGTTAGGAAGAACGATAACTTGCTCTGGCTTTAAACCAAGATTTTCGATATAGAATTTTTTCCAACTATCTGATAAAACAATAAAACGAGTACATTTACAAAAAGACCAACTGAGCCATTGTTTCAGAAATTGAGGAAGCTCAGAGTAAAACACATGAAAGTCAGCACTATGAGTATGAATAATTAGTGGTTTCTGAAATAACCAACTAATAACAGTAGTGATTGAGTGACGAAAAGCGCTACCTCTATCTGAAACATGAATATGAATAATGTCGGATTTTTTATTTAATAAGTTCCAAAATAACTTCCCTATTGCCTGCACAAACACTAACAATTTCTGGGCAGCAGAGCCATTCGGTAAAGTAGTAATATGTCTAAATTGAATATCAGAAGTAGCTTCTTCAAGGATGAGCTTTTGCACAGAAACTATTCCACCTTGCCGCTCCAAGCCTTCGCCTAACATAGTAATTTTTATAGGACTCATAAGAGCTTGTTTATGCTTAATAAAGTTATTAAATATTCATATTTTGTACACCCTATTTAAACTATAATTAAGTTATTTGTTTGTCAATGATATTAATCATAGTTTTAATGTAATAAATATTACCATGTCGAGAAGACCAGACTAAACGTGATTTATCCCTGGCGTGTGCTTTATTCTTAGAACTGATTGAATCATCTGTTGACATGACAGACCGGAAAAACTCATGAACTTATTTGAGCTTTTAGCAGGGGAAGACAATCATCCAGCCCTAGTTACGCCAGGGGGGCGATCGCTAACCTATAAGCAATTGCGCGAGAATGTTGTTGCACTAGTATCCCAACTCAATAGTTTTGGATTGAAACGGGGAGAACGCCTTGCCATTGTCATGACTAACGGTTCACCAATGGCTATCACCTTTTTGGCTGCCGCCTTGTGTGGTACTGCTGCACCCTTAAATCCCAAATACAAACAAGAAGAATTTGCCTTCTACTACGAAGATACCCAAGCAAAAGCACTGATTATCTTGTCTGAGGGGCCAGAAGTAGCCATTGCTGCCCTCACATCCGAAATGATGCTGATTAATACCAAGGTAAACACAGACGGCACATTGAGCTTTGAATTAGTCAAAACAGGTTCAGAACCAGCAGAAGCCTCGAATCCCACAGCCCCCAACGCCGATGATATGGCGATGATTCTCCACACTAGCGGCACCACCAGTCGTCCCAAGCGTGTGCCGATTCGTCATCGCAACTTAATCGCCTCAGCCAACAACATCATTGGTGCTTACTCACTCACAGCAGCTGATACTACACTTTGCCTAATGCCCCTATTCCACATTCACGGATTGGTAGGCTGTTTGCTTGCAACTATGGCATCGGGCGGTACACTAATTTGTCCCAATGGTTTTAATGCCCTGGAGTTTTGGAAACTGGTAGATACCTACAAACCTACCTGGTACTCCGCAGCGCCAACTATGCACCAGACAATTTTGTCCCGCGCTAGCCGCAACACAGAAATTGTCAAAGCTAACCGCTTTCGTTTCATTCGCTCTAGTAGCGCTTCTTTACCCCCGATTATTATTGAACAACTAGAGGCAACTCTCAATGCTCCGGTAGTGGAATCTTACAGCATGACTGAAGCTTCTCACTTAATGACCACCAACCCCCTACCGCCAAAAATGCGGAAACCGGGTACTGTCGGTTATGGCTTCGGTGTGGAAGTCGGCATCATGGACTCCGAAGGCAACTTATTATCTCAGGGAAGCCTGGGCGAGGTGGTGGTAAAAGCACCCAATGTCATAGATGGCTACGAAAACAACCCGGAAGCTAACGCCACAGCTTTTGTAAACGGTTGGTTCCGCACAGGGGATCAGGGCACACTGGATGCAGACGGTTACCTCCGCTTGACTGGACGCATTAAAGAATTGATTAACCGGGGTGGGGAAAAAATTTCTCCCCTGGAAGTGGATGATGTTTTGCTGCGCCATCCTGCCGTCGCCGAAGCTTTAGCTTTTGCTGTCCCCCACAAATCTTTAGGAGAAGATATCCACGCTGCTGTTGTCCTTGAGGGAGAAGCTGGCGAAAAAGAACTTTTAGCTCACTGTTCAACTATGTTGGCAGACTTCAAAGTTCCTAAGCAAATTCACATTTTAGATCAACTACCTCGTGGTGCTACTGGGAAACTACAACGGTTGGCTATGGCGAAATTGCTTAACATAGGCTGAATCAGCGATACACTAAGGAAAATTCCTTGAGGAAGCTTTGATGGCACGGTCAAACGGGGTTAAAACTGAAATGTCTGCACAGGAATTGCCTACAATATCAGATGAAGATACAGTGACAATTGAAGATTTACCGGAAGCTGTGGAGGATGTCCAGGATATTGACGACATCTTGAACTCACTCAAAACCTTGCTGAGTAGCTTAGAAAAGCTCCAAAAAGTCCGGCAGGAAGTGGGCGATATCAAACCGTTAATCGGGCGGATGCTTGATGGAGAACTGGTTGCGGGTGAAGAACTTGAGCAACTCAAGGCAGGTGTGAGCAGTCTTTCTCGTCTTGTTCGTGCTTATAATGACCATCAAACAGCGTTGGCTAAAGCCCAACCTGCTAGAAATTTGCTAGATCAAGTCCTCAAAGAGCGGAAAGCTAATTGAAATAATAAGCGATCGCACTTTTTAATTTCAGGAAATGCGATCGCTGTAAATTAAAGGTGTAACTCAAACTTGCGGCTATCCCCATGAAGTCTATACAAGACTACACTACTGTTATCCGTCCCGATAACAATGGTACATTTGTAGCCTATATACCACCGATTTCCGGTTGTCACGCTTGGGGACAAACGCCAGATGAGGCCCGTGCTGAACTTGTCTATGTTTTTGAAATGATTCAGGAAGAATACGAAGAACAAGGACGTTCTTTACCCGAAGACGTTGAACTGGTAATTGCAAATGCCAGCTAAAGCCGGTGAATTAGAACGGGTGGCGCGGAAACTCGGTTTTGAAAAAGTACGGTAGAAAGGCAGTCATGCTCGTTGGCAACATCCAGATGAACGAGCAACCACAATTCCTAGTCATAGCAATGCTGAAATTGGTAAGTGGTTATTTTATGAAATTCTAAAGCAGTTGGGTATTACAGAGGAAGATTTATAAGCCAATACAGTTCAGATAAGACCAAAACACTTGTAGAGACGGCGATTTATCGCGTCTCGAAAACCCAAAATTTTATACCAGTAGCGCTTAACTGAACCGTATTGATTTAACGTGAGTTCGACGGAATTAAAAAATGGCAGGAGGTAGAGCAGGCAAATCTTTTGGGTAAATGGGTAAATGTTAATCGAAGGTTTTTTAGGCAAATAGGTATAAGCAGCTAAACCAGCTATCAAGTTAACCAAAAAGTTAAATGGACTACGATGGCGGGAGTGTTCTATTTGACATATATTTTTCAGATGGTCATTGACCGATTCAATTACAGCACGTTTGCGTAATAAAATCTTGTCAATCAGTTTTACCAAACGGTTTTTCATTTTCTTCTTAGATTTTGTGACTAACTGTAACCCTCGCTCATATAACTCTTCAAACAATTTTTGAGAGATGTATCCTCTGTCACCAAACAGTTTGCTTTCTTATGTCCTTAGTCATATCTGGGACTGGTTTTCGATCATCTACGTTTGCTGGGGTTAGTGAAAATGCGAGTAATTCTCCACAATCATTAATAATTAAATGAAGCTTGAATCCGAAATGCCAGCCCACAGAATTTTTGCCCCATTTCACTAATCCTTTAAACACTTTGTGAGAATGCGCTCGACAGTTGTGACAAACATTAATTGGCGTGGAATCGATAAAGCTAATCCCTGTAATTTCTCAATAACGTGTATGCAAAAAACAACACAACAACATTAAACACCTTCGCGTAGCGTCTCGAAGAGAAGGCATGAGTTCCACAAACCTTGTGTAGCTGACCAAGTTTGGAAATGCTCTACGCCAACTTTGTAGTACGTGCAACGTATAAAACTCCTTAAAAGTCTTATAACCGCTGCCATGAAACGCGATTACTATTGTCATCACTTCCGATAAATGCATCCTGGATTGACTGCGACGTTCTCCTTTGGTGGATGGTAACTGTGGTACTTGTTGCCATAAACTTTGCCACTGATTGCAGAAATCATCCACATCCCAAAAGATTTGCGTGATATCGAGGCGAGATACAATGGTAGACATAGCCGAGACCCTTATTTTTGTTAGATATTCTTAGTCTCGGCGTTTTTTTGTGACTTTTTTCCCGATTCTCAATCAATCGTAGCGATGCCTGCGGCGGGCGTAGCCATCGCACTTTGTCTGCTCAGTTAAGTAAATTCTTATCTAGCAAGCTTTTTGGGCTTTTCTATCCGTCGAACTCACGTTGATGTTACTCCGATTTGACCGCCAGTTCTGCGATCGCTACGTTAAAGGTACTGAACGCCACGACACCTTTGAAGAAATTACTTATCAGCAAGCACAACGTTTGATTCAACGTGAAATTAAACAACCTCAACAGCAAGATTTATTAAAAGTCCTTGCCAAGCGTTCGCAAACAGACGCTTACTATCAAGCACATATCCGGTATCAAGATAACGAACACAGAGATAACAATCTAGTCATGCGTTTACGAGCATGGCTTCCAAAAGTCGAAGTCTTAACACCTTGGGATTTACGACAAAGCTTTGCTGCTGATGCCGCTACTCAATTTATGCTTTATCACAATTGAGGCAATTATGAATTCATTAAAACTGACTGAACGATTTGAATCAGCACTAATCTACGCGACTCGTCTTCATGCTAACCAAACACGCAAAATTAGCGGCGTTCCTTACATTTCACATTTGTTAAGTGTAACGGCTTTAGTTTTAGAAGCTGGAGGTACCCAAGAAGAAGCGATCGCTGCTCTTTTGCATGATGCAGTCGAAGACCAAGGCGGCAAACCCATTCGTGACGACATCCGTCAACTCTTTGGTGAAACAGTTTTGGCTATTATCGATGGCTGTACTGAGTGGGACACACCTCCTAAACCTCCCTGGCAAGAACGTAAGCTGCGTTACGTCAATAATCTCCGTTCTGCTTCACCTTCTGTACGCTTGGTTTCTCTGGCTGACAAACTGCATAATTCCAGATCGCTTTTAGCTGATTGGCAACAATATGGAGATGTCATCTGGACTAATTTTAGTGCCGATCGAGAAAAAACTTTGTGGTTCTACCAATCTCTAGTCCAGATTTACAACCAGACCGGATCTGATTGGATGACACAGGAAATCGAAAGAGTTGTTAGCCAATTGTGCCAGGAAAACCCTGCTTAATCTTTAGATTTTTAATCCCCTTGCGGGGTAATAGTCTTTGGAAACTTAAGAGGAACTTTAATATAATCTGCGCTATTCTTAAGGTTTAATGGGTAGGGCAGGGATATTGCTACCCCTTTCCCCCCGACAAACCGGACAAGCAAGTTAACCAAGCATCCGGCTTTAGCAAATCCTAGAGCTACCAAAGACTCAGTTCATCGTCGAGTTCAGAATTGGATTTCTGTACTAGAGAATGTATTTGTTGATGACAGTAATAATGCACTAATTCTAAATTAGCGTAACTATCGTTCCCACCTTGACGGCAAGGGATTTTATGGTGCTTTTGTATGGGTTCATCTTTTAGTAATGATTCTCCACAGACAGTACACTTAAAATCTTGTTTTTGGGCAAGCTTCTGGTAACTAGGAATTAAACTTTTAGATTTAATATTCTGCCGATTTTCCCAATAAGATTTTAGCTCTGGGTCATCGGTAGAGTAAGCACCCTTAACCATTGGATGCCTCCTAATCTTGAACCAGCTAAACTTAAGTAAATGTTTTCCCGTGCGCTTATTACCAAACACCCAGTAATCGCTTCTATCAAGATTTAGCCTTCCCCAATAACGACGGTTACACCAAGATTGATTTTTCTTGGCGTGCATTCTTTTGGCGTACCTTCTTTCCCTGACAAACATCCATCTATCTAGAGAACTGAATATTTGCGAGGAAACTACAGTCCGGTAATAGTTGGCTATGCCCCGAATAATTGGGTTTAGCTTGTCTATGACAAAATCAACACTACAGCTAGTATTATCCAGCCAAATTTGTTTGATTTTATTTCGGACATTCTGCAAAGATTCAATGCTAGGTTTGATTAATACTTTCCTACCTGTTTTGGTAGTGGAATCCGGGTATTGTCTGATATGAAATCCTAAGAAGTTGAATCCATCCAATAGCCGTACTATGTGGGTTTTTGACTCTGATAGAGTTAGACCGCGAGTATTCATAAACTCTTGGAGGGTATCATGGGCTTTTACAGCATCTTCCCGACTTTTGCAGAACACCACCAAATCATCGGCGTAGCGCACAGTACCACGGTCGCCAATCGTATGACCGTTTTTATCGTACTTGATACCGAGGGCAGATTCCATACCATGCAAAGCTATATTCGCAAGTAGAGGTGAAATAATTCCACCTTGAGGTACTCCAGCATTGGTATTATGGAAAACACCTTTATCCACATATCCCGCATTCAACCATTGTTGGATTAATTTTCTGGCTGGAAAATTACCAATGGCATTAATTAGCGGTACATGAGAGATGTTATCAAAGCAACCTTCGATGTCCGCATCTAACACCCACTTTTTAGTGGAGTTGGCTTTTGACATTGAATGTATCCTTTCAATCGCATCATGGCATGACCTTCCAGGTCTAAAGCCGTAGGAAGTGCGCTCAAAGTGCGCTTCCCAATAAGGTTCCAAGGCATTTTTGACGATGGCTTGGAGACATCTATCGACGATGCAAGGTATTCCGAGAGGTCTTTGTTTTCCATTGGATTTACGGATATACACCCGCTTGACTGGTAACGGCTTCCAAGGAATAAATTTGGTGAGAATATCCACCAACAACCCTCTGGCTGCCGGGGTTTTTACCAGTAATCTATCTACCCCTGCTGTTTTACTGCCTTGGTTTAATTGCGTTACTCTTCTAACGGAAAGTAGTATATTAGAGTAGCTACGCATAAGTAGCTTTTGAAGGCTGCCAACCTTTTTCAAGTTACCGCCAATGGTTGCCTTGAAAATTCTCTGTCTTAGTCGCCTAACTACTCGGAACGCGTTTCTCCAGTTGACGCTATTCCAGTCAGTAGTTCTTCCGGTTACGTTCACAATTTTTAATTGCACCTAACTTTTCCCGAAGAAGTTCGGTTTCCGTTGCATTAGACTTCAAGGGATTCACTCGCCACACGTCAGCACTCTTTCAAGTTAGCCATTTGACCTATCTGCCCAGTTATGATTTCCTGTTGCCTTTCGACATAGCAGCATTCGCTTCTTGTGGCATCTTACACCCACCGGGGGATTAAAGCTGGATTACTCCAATCTCTACTTTTAACATCGACCTAGTTCAAAGACCCCGTTGGGGTTCCTACGTATCACACGCGAGAGATGCAACTAGCTTGGGTTCCCTCTATACACCGGGGGTTCAAGGTGTCTACTGATTCTGAGGATTGGGCAGAATCACTTTACCCCTTTTACCGTCTCAGCCGTTTTCGGTAATTCCTCTTCACGATGCCTCAACGAGGATTCACATCTGTTAACCCTGTCTAGTTTTACCCTAGCGCTTCACCTAACTGTGCGGCTTGCTGATGTCGCGCATTTTACCCTCTAGCTTTGAAACATCGCAGTTACCCGCAATGCCCCTTCGGGCGAGTACTGGCTTTTGACACTTGCCACGAGTTTTTCTGAGGAACTCACTCTCTACGTGCAACCGATAGTCGCACCAGTCCCCGTGAGCATCGGTGAGAGGTTAGAATGATTGCACTTTTGTCAAGAGGGTGCAGGAAAAGGCGATAAATCCAGCT
>NZ_JBIQNW010000030.1:0-83702 GCF_047228265.1 Nostoc sp. UIC 10607
GCTGGATGCACCGAAAGATGCACGTCCAGATTGAAATGGGAGGTGCGAGGGATAATACCCTCCATCGACCCAACCAACGTAAACTGATTTTAGGATTTGCAACACTCTATTGCAATTCATCAAAATCCCTATTAGGGATTGAAACTAGTGGTATACGCCAGGACATAGATTCCACAAATATTGCAATTCATCAAAATCCCTATTAGGGATTGAAACCATACTAATTAAAGGTTGTAGTACACTGAAGTTGACTTACACTATTAGCCAAGAAATAAAATTATTGGCTGAATGTTGGTAGGTGCAAGATATAACTAAAGCCTATCCTTCACTTTATTGCCTGTATCACTTGCAAACTACCACCAGCATATAAAGTTGGCTCATTCACTTTAAACCCAATCTCAGCCAATAATCCAACCAAATCAGTTTTCAACAATTCCCAAGCTGTCTCGGTTTCAAACAACAGCAAAAACAGTGATACCCCAGGCCAAAATATCGGATTCGTAGGAGCATGAAAATCCACCAGCGTAAACACCCCTCCTGGCTTCAGCACCCGATAAACTTCATTAATAATTTTTCGTAATTGCTGAGGCTGCATCTCGTGTAATGCAACGCTGGTATGCACCACATCAAATAGATTATCTGCAAATGGCATTTCCTCAGCAAAAGCTTCGACATAGGAAGCTAATGGTACATTTTGCCGTGCCCTTAGCAAAGACTTAGGTGAGGCATCCAATCCTGTTACATTTTGTGAAATTTTTACCAAAAGTTGGGTCGTTTGACCACTGCCGCAACATAAATCTAAGACCTGAGTATCTGAGTGAATTGTTAAGCCTTGCAAAGCAAGTTGCCGAAAACGGGCTTCACCACCTACACTTAAGGCTGCTAAACGGGAAATACCATCATATAACCACTGATAGCGGTAACTCCAATCCCTTAAAATTGTTGCCATTATATATTTCCTTGCTATTAAGCTTTATTATTTAATAAAGATATATTGTTAACATTAGTAAAAAACCTGAAAAGATTGGGGGAAAGTAACTGCTATGGGTCGTGTAGGCGTCTTATTACTCAATCTCGGTGGCCCCGATAAGCTAGAGGATGTCGGGCCGTTTTTGTACAACCTATTTTCCGATCCGGAAATTATTCGCCTACCATTTCGCTGGTTGCAAAAGCCCCTAGCCTGGTTTATTGCCACGCGGCGAACCAGAACATCTCAAGAGAATTATAAGCAAATCGGTGGCGGTTCCCCACTGCGGCGGATCACAGAAGCGCAAGGGGAAGCTTTAAAAGAACAGTTGGGTTGTTTAGGGCAAGAAGCCGATATATACGTGGGAATGCGTTATTGGCATCCCTATACAGAAGAGGCGATCGCACAGATCACCCAAGATAACATAGAACACCTGGTGATATTACCACTATATCCCCAGTTTTCTATCAGTACCAGTGGTTCCAGCTTCCGGCTGTTAGAAAAGCTTTGGCAAGAAGATCCAAAGCTTCAACCCATTGATTACACCGTCATTCCTTCTTGGTACAAAGAACCGGGCTACCTCCAAGCAATGGCGGCACTCATAGCCCAAGAACTTGAGCAGTTTCCTAACCCAGACGAAGTTCATGTATTCTTCAGTGCTCACGGCGTTCCTAAAAGCTACGTTGAAGAGGCTGGCGACCCTTACCAGCAAGAAATTGAAGAATGTACTGCCTTGATTATGCAGACCCTCAATCGACCTAATGCCCACACTTTAGCTTACCAAAGTCGCGTTGGCCCAGTAGAATGGCTTCAACCTTATACTGAAGATGCCCTCAAAGAACTAGGGGCACAAGGTGTGAAAGATTTGGTTGTCGTGCCTATCAGTTTTGTCTCAGAACATATTGAGACACTGCAAGAAATTGATATTGAGTATCGGGAAGTAGCAGAAGAAGCAGGAATTCATAACTTCCGTCGCGTTCCTGCTCCCAATACCCATCCGGTATTTATTAATGCACTTGCAGACTTGGTGATTGATGCACTGAAAAACCCCAGTTTCAAGCTTTCGCAAGCTGCCCAAATGAAAAAAAGGGTGAAAATGTACCCCCAAGAGCGTTGGGAATGGGGGCTGACAACTAGTGCTGAAGTATGGAATGGTCGGATTGCCATGCTGGGTTTCATCGCCTTAATCATCGAGTTGATTACCGGTCACGGCTTTTTGCATATGATTGGGCTTTTGCAGTAAATGAAAGGTGTTAGGAGTTATACCATTTCATACAAACTTTGATACATATAGATTTCTAGTAGGGGTACAGCAATGCTCATGGGTGTCAACTTAAGCCCAAACCCCTTTAAAACCTCGTTTCCAGCCAGAGGCTGGAAATGCTGCTCCTGGCGGCAGCCCCAACGACGGGCATTCCCAATCTGACACTGGGAACGACACAAACGAGACAATCTCTAAAAGCTTGTTTTAGACTAGCTTTTCCCCTTAAGTTGACACCAATGAGCAATGTTTCCTACTAACACCGTATTTGTATCATTATTAAAACGAAACGATATTAGGAGTTTGAAGTTTTAAATTTTTCTCGCTAACTCTTAACTCCTATCTTCATTCATAACTTCTCACTTTTAACTCCTAATTTTTCTGCCAATACCAGTCATACCACTGCTTTGCGCTACGAACTGCAAACCAGAGCAGTATTAAAGCAATTAAACCTCCTTGCCAGGGAGCATCAAAGGCAAAAAGTACTAAAGCAATGCATAAGGTATCTTGAAGAAAGACTGCCCATAAGGGTAAGCCACGTAACCGATAAAACCAACCAACTTGAACTAGCTGGAGTACCAAAGCTAATAAACCCCCAATACATGCAATCAGCCAGTGTGGTGCTGCTGTTGCGGTAGCTACTGCTAACCCCATAATTGCCCCCACGAGTGGAGACATGAATAACTGAACCATTTGTAGCAATCTTTGCCCCCAAAGCTTTTTTGAGGCAAATAATTCAACTAAAGACCAACAGCTGAGGCAGCCTAATAAGATTGGTGAAGAAATGTGAGATAAAATTGGGACTTGTGACCACAAGTTATTACCCTGCAACAATCCAATAATTAGCAGAGGTGTACCTATTCTCATTCCTGCTGCCGCAGAGGCAGAAAGTGTGGCTAGGATTTCAATCATTAAGGCACTCGAAGCACTAATAAAGAAGTAAATATCTGTTATTTATACTACCCAGGGCTGGCAAAAATTCCAGCACTAAACTGACTGTCTTCAGCAATGCAATACTAAATATTGTTGGTATTTTTATATTCTTTTTTAACGTGAGTTCAAGGAGTTATATAGTATCTATATTTTTTTAAGAATATTTGTGTATTTATTGAATAATAAGTTGGTAGTGAGCGTATAAACGCTCACTACAAGGAAATTAATCCTAAATTCCCAACCGTTGATAAACCTCTTCTAAATGCGTTAGATGCTGCTGGGGGTCGAAACAGACCTTTAGTTCTGCTGGGGACAACTTTTCGGTAACACGAGGATCTTTGCTAATTAAGTCCTGGAAATTACCTTCCGGCTTGTTCCAAGCGGCGTGAGCGCTTTCTTGAACGATCGCATAAGCTTCCTCTCGGCTGCTTCCCTTGTCTATCAAGGCAAGTAGGACTTTTTGGCTGAACACAACGCCGCCGTAGCAATTGAGATTTCGTTCCATGTTCTCAGGATAAACCAACAGGTTTTTCACCAAGTCGGTTATTTCTGACAACATAAAGTGCGTCAATGTGCAAGCATCTGGCAAAATCACCCGTTCTACAGAACTGTGGGAAATGTCTCTCTCATGCCAGAGAGCAACGTTTTCCAAAGCTGCACCAGCATGACTTCTGACGAGTCGCGCCATTCCCGTCAGCCGTTCCGAACGAATGGGATTGCGCTTGTGTGGCATGGCTGAGGAGCCTTTTTGACCTTTGGAGAAGAATTCTTCGACTTCCAGAACGTCTGTTTTTTGCAGATTGCGAATTTCTACAGCAAAACGTTCTATGGATGCTGCTACCAAAGCTAATTGCTGCACATAGTCGGCGTGGCGATCGCGGGAAATAACTTGTGTTGAGGCCGTATCGGGTTTGAGTCCAAGTTTTTGGCAAGCGATCGCTTCTACACGCGGTTCAACGTTAGCATAGGTTCCTACCGCACCAGAAATCTTACCCACAGCGATCGTTTCGCGAAGAATTCTCAGGCGTTCTTGATGTCGCAACACTTCTGCTAACCAGCCAGCTAGCTTGAAACCAAAAGTGATCGGTTCAGCATGAATACCATGCGATCGACCAGCCATCACTGTATGGCGATGTTCCCGTGCTTTTTCGCGGATTACCTCAATCAAGTCTTCCAAACGTTGCAACAATATATCCAGACTGGCAACCAATTGCAGCGCTAAAGCTGTATCCAAAACATCCGAACTAGTTAAACCCAGGTGAATGTAGCGTCCTGCATCACCAACATATTCATTGACATTTGTCAAGAAAGCGATGACATCGTGGCGGACTACAGCCTCAATTTCCAACACCCGCTTTGGGTCAAAATCTGCCTTGGCTTTAATTTCCTCAACCGCCTGAGATGGAATGTAACCCAGTTCAGCTTGAGCTTCGCAAACAGCAATTTCGACTTGCAGCCAAGTTTTTAGTTTATAGGCTTCACTCCACAGATTAGCCATTTCGGGCAAAGTATAACGCTCAATCACAGTTCGGCACAGAATACAACCGTCATATTTTACAGTTTAATTAATGTCGATCGCTTTTTAGTCCTGCTTTTTGCTCAGGACGGAACTAGTTTTGGAGTCAAAGGTGATGATACTAATCCTGCCATCAGCCTCCATATATGCAAACTTCACATCTGCTAAAAATTCCACACCTTGCTGGCGTAACTTGCTCATCAACTCATCGTCTGTAATTAACTCTCGTTGTAAATGACGCTCAATCATCCGACCATTTTTTACCAGTAGCAGTGGCGGCTGATTCATAAAACGTTGGAACTGGGGTATTTTGTAACCTAACCAGTTCAGTAAATAGCTCCAAAAAATCACAGTTCCTACCAGAATAGCGCCTTCAGTAATAGATGTATAATTACTCGCCATAGCGTTTTGGGCAGCTTCAGCAAATAGCACAACTACGAGTAAATCAGTGATTCCTAGTGTTCCTAGTTGTCGGCTAGGAAGAAAACGTAGCACTGAGAACAGCGCTAAATAGACCAGCGAACCACGGATAATTAACTCAAAGATGCTGATGCTAGGAATAAAGATTGCCTGCCAATCGATAAAAAACCATTTTTCCATTAGCACTGATTTTCTTCCTTTCTCAATAGACTTCTGGAAAAAATCCAGTATCAGGTTATTTATCTGTGGTCTTATTTCATAAGACTAACTTTTATTAGAGGTTAAATATTTCAACATCTATACAGATTTACAAACCTAAATTTCTAACAATCAGGAATCAAAATCGTTGATTTTTTCTTCTCTGTTTTAAACGCTTGGGCTTCTTAAAAGACTGGAATAAGCGATTAATAAAGTTAGAAGAAGGCTTTTTCTTAGCGGACGATTGCCCCGTTGGAGCCTTGCCATTATATTCTGTATTATCAGATAAAGGTATGGCATGTTTAGATGGGGTGATACCGCTGCCGTACCTTCTGGCATAAACTTGGGTAAACTCTGCACCGAAGAAAAGAATCTGCGCGGCATAGTTAACCCAAGCTAAGATTACCACCAGTGAACCAGCTGCACCATAGGCTGAACCAAAACTACCATTACCTAAATATTGTCCTAGCAAAAATCTACCGATAGAGAACAAGAAGGAGGTGAGCATAGCTCCAATTAAAACATCACTCCAACCAATTTTGACATCTGGTAAGACTTTAAAAATGAGTCCAAATAGGAACGTAGTAATGGCAAAAGAGAGGACAAAATTGAGAATCTGCCAGAGGAAATCGACACCTGGCAGCAAGTTACTAAAGTATGTTACTAATGCTGTTAATGCCGTACTAATTACCAGAGAAACTAAAAGTAAAAAGCCAATACCTATCACCATTGCAAAGGACAAAACGCGTAGGCGAATAATGTTAGTTACGCCGCGTCCGGGTTTCGGTTTTACTTCCCAAATCGTGTTGAGGGAATCTTGCAACTCGGTAAATAAACCAGTAGCACCTAAAAGCAAAACTACAACACTAATAATGGAAGCGATCGCGCCTGTTTGTGGTTTGTTGGCATTCTGAATGGCTGTTTGGATAAATTCTGCGCCATCTGGGCCGACTAAACCTTGAATTTGTCCAACGATTTGCCCTCTTGCCGCCTCTTCTCCAAATACTGCTCCTGCGATCGCAATTACAATAATTAACAACGGTGCAATGGAAAAAATCGTGTAATAAGCTAGCGCCGCCGCTAACCGTGAGGCTTTATCCTCACTCCATTCTTTGAATGTCTCTTGTAACAACTTCCAAATTGCCTGCAAATTCATCCAATCAATCTCCTTTGGGGATGTCGCTTACTTCCTGATATATTGGATACTGATTTCATAAGTAGAGGCATCCCCCCAAGGGAGTTTGTGCAGCGTCCTTGGGGAGGAATTTAGAATTTTCTGATCAGATGGGAATGGATGTCTACGACAAGCTATTCGGCGTCGCGCCAATTGACGATAATAAAGATGCGTTGATGTTGATAATGTAGAAAAGCAACTGTTACCTAGAAGCAATGACACAAACGGCAGCAATTACAGAAGCGATTACCACTCTTCAGGATGCAGAAAATCGATTCGGTTTTGTCCGTGTTGAAGACGAAAAATTTTTCCCAGAGTGGTATGAAGGATTGTCTGAAATTACGGAAGCGGAAAAAGCCTCTGTGGATGTCGTGCGGCGTAGGTATCTCTATCACCGTGCTGTAGGTGATTTACTAGAAGGAACAGTCATATTGTTGTTGGTGTCACCAATACTTGCACTCTCTGGATTTTACGATCCTCCTTTCAGAATTAAGGCTGAATCATCCGTGGAACTAGTGCTGGATGATGGCGAGGAGATACTGCGCGGACAAATTGACGTTTTAGTGCTACAAGAGCAGTTGTGGGTGATGGTGTTAGAGTCGAAAAAAACCACGCTGTCAGTTTGGTCGGCTGTATCGCAAGCCCTAGCTTATATGATGGCTAACCCCAACCCCAGTAAACCTGTGTTTGGGATGGTGACGAATGGAGACGATATTTTATTTGTCAAAGTGACGCAAAAAATCACACCACAGTACAATTTGTCAAGGGTCTTTGCTCCGTTTGCATCTGCGAGAGAACTGTACACCGTTTTGCAAATTCTCAAGCGTATTGGTCAGTTGATTTCTCCTACCTCTTAGAGGCAGGGCGAATAGAATGAGTTTTTAACCCACGGAGGTAGGGAAAACCTTGTATAGACGAGGTGTTATAACCGACCTTTCACTGCATTCTATCGATTGTACGATACTGGATCGCTTCCGCCACATGATTGGTTTGTAGCTCTTCTTCTCCAGCTAAATCTGCAATAGTCCGTGCTACTTTGAGAATGCGATCGCTTGCTCTTGCCGATAAACCTAATTTTCTAATTGCTACTTCTAGTAAACTGCGGCTAGCATCATCTAGCTTGCACCATTTTTGAAGATGACGACTCTGCATGTGGGCATTGCAACGCAGATTTGCTTCTCCTTGGAAGCGGGTAATCGCGCGATCGCTTGCTTGTTGAACTCTTTCTCGTACTGATATTGATGTTTCTCCAGTCGGTTGTTGGGTAATCTCCTCTGGTTTCAAGCGATTCACCGCAACTTGTAAATCAATTCGATCCATCAACGGCCCAGAAAGTTTTGCCCAATATTGTTCGCGTTGACGGGGAGAACAAGTACATTGTTGGATGGTATCGCCATAGTAACCGCAAGGACAGGGATTGGTACTCGCCACCAAAGTAAACTGCGCGGGAAACATGACTGATAGTTTGGTGCGGGAAATCGTCACATAACCATCTTCCAAAGGCTGGCGCAGAAATTCTAAAACATCACGTTTAAACTCAGTTAATTCGTCCAGAAATAGCACACCTCTGTGAGATAATGAGATTTCGCCAGGACGAGGGAAGCTACCACCACCAACGAGAGAAGGCCCAGATGCTGAGTGGTGGGGACTGCGAAAAGGGCGATCGCGTACCAACGAACCGCGATTTTTCAATAAACCAGCTACTGAATGGATGCGAGTCACTTCTAAAGATTCGGCAAAACTCAGGGGCGGTAAAATTCCTGGTAAGCGCCGTGCTAACATCGTTTTCCCACTACCAGGCGGCCCAACAAAAATTAAATTGTGTCCACCAGCAGCAGCAATTTCTAAAGCCCGCCGCGCATGAGCTTGTCCTTTCACTTCATGTAAATCTGCGCCAGGGTAAGATAGTGTTGCTATTTCCGTTGTGCTATCCATTTGCACAGGTTTGTAACGTCCCGGATTATTTAAAAAATCCACCACATCAGACAGATGTTTGCAACCGTAAACAGCCAAGCCTTGAACCACTGCGGCTTCTTGGGCATTATCAGCAGGGAGAACTAAACCTGTAATTCCCATTTTTTGGGCTGCTGCTGCGATCGGCAAAACACCAGCCACCGGACGCAAACTGCCATCTAGAGAGACTTCGCCCAAAAATAGATAATCCCCCAACAAATCAGCGCTAACTTGCTCAGAAGCCGCCAAAATTCCCACACTAATAGGCAAATCGAAACAGGGGCCTTCTTTCCGTAAATCTGCCGGAGTTAAATTGATCACAATTTTTCGCATGGGAAAGGCGAAACCTGCATTCTTCAGCGTTGCTTTAACTCTTTCTCTTGATTCTTGAATCGCTGAATCTGGCAGTCCCAAGACAACAATTCCCGGTAATCCCCCTGAAACATCGACTTCCACGCCGACTTTGACGGCATCGATGCCCACAATTGATGCACTCCAGACTCTGGCAAGCATTTCTTATATAACAGTAAACCTTTCAAATCTCTAGCAGATGAGTTGCTAGATTGGCATTAGTAAAATTACAGAGACGATTTTTTCAGCAAAATAGGTAAGGGGAATGGGGAATGGGGAATGGGGAATTGGGAGTAGTGTAGTTAAATTACTTGAAAAGCGTTGTCATAAAATATCTTGGGAAAACTAGGCTAACTGGCTGCAACAACAGCACGGTCATTTACTAACTTCCCATCTTCCATGTAGACGATGCGATCGGCAATATCTAGAATGCGGTTGTCATGAGTCACTAAGAGAATGGTACAATCCTGTTCTTTAGCTAGTTTTTGCATCAGGTTAACCACATCTCGTCCCGATTTACTGTCAAGGGCGGCGGTGGGTTCATCCGCTAAGACAATTTTAGGACGACCAACCAACGCACGAGCGATCGCAACTCTTTGTTTTTGTCCCCCAGATAAATCATCAGGATAATAATTGAGGCGCTCTCCTAATCCTACCTCCTCTAACATTTGGGCTGACCGGGTTTTCATTTCTGGTTGCGAAATATTTTTGTGCAATTCCAAGCCCATTCTGACGTTTTGCAGCGCACTCAGGCTACCATGCAGATTGTGCGCCTGGAAAATATAACCATTACTGCGTCGCGCCTGGGTGAGTCGGGCTGCGTTAGCGCCACAAAGTTCTTGTTCCAAAACCTGCAAACTGCCAGATTGGGCAGAACGCAAGCCGCCTACTAAGGTGAGAAGTGTAGTTTTACCAGAACCAGAAGGCCCAGTCATAATAATAATTTCGCCGGCGTTAATATCCAGGTTGATATCAAAGAGAACTTGCTTGCGAAGTTGACCATGACCGAAGTAGTGGTCGAGATTTTTAACAGAGATGACAGGAGGCATAGCAATTTTAGATTTTAAATTTCAGATTTTGGATTGGGTAATTATCCCCATGCCCAATAACCATTTTTTAAAACATATCTGCGGGGTCAGCAGACTGTAATTTACGGGTGGCGATCGCACCAGAAATTACACACATAATCATAGTCAGTGTTAATACTGTCAAGGCTCGTCCTACGGTCATGTAAAGCGGTAAATTGGTAGCATTACGAGTTAAATGATAAAGTCCTAAAGGTGCGATCGCTCCTGGGATAAAGCCCAAAATTGCCAAAATTATCGCCTCTTCAAACACCACACCTAATAAGTAGAGATTGTTATAACCCATTGCTTTAAAAGTGGCGTATTCTTTCATGTGGGAATTTACATCTGTAGAAAGAACTTGATAGACGATAATCACGCCTACCATAAACCCCATTGCTACACCCAAGCTGAAGATAAATCCGATAGCAGTATTGGTTTTCCAGTAATTTATTTCAAATTCGATAAATTCTGCTTGGGTTAAAACTTTGACATCATCATCTAAATGAGATTCTAAAGCTGCTTTCATCTGTTTTGGGTCATAACCTGGTTGCAGCTGCACCAAACCGAGACTGACACCACTGGCTTCTTGTCTGGGAAATAATCTCAGAAAGTTCTGGTCGCTGGTGATCAAACTACCATCTGCTATAAAGGAAGCCCCGACTGAAAATAAGCCGCTAATGGTAATTGTCCGCCGTTCTATTTCGGTTGTGACAGTTTTACCTTGTTCAATTTTGGCGATCGCTTCGTTGTAATCTCCTCTAGAGGCGCGATCGAAGAGAACGGTATCTGGTAACTTAACAGCATCTATCTGGCGATTCACATCTGCTAAGTTAAACACTTGCTGATCGGGATTAAACCCCATAACTAATATTGTCGTCTTCTGTTGTGTTTGGGGATTTTTCCAATCAACAATGTTGATATACATTCCTTCTGCTGACTTTACACCTGGTATATCCATTGCTTGATACAGCCGCCGCCGCGTAAAGTTAGACATATTTGCTAAGTTACGTGCTTGAGGGCTGATGACAAACATATCAGCCTGCATACTGCGATGCAGGATTGTGTTACTTTCAAACAAAGCAGTTTGAAATCCTAGCTGCATGAACATCAGAACATCGGCAAAGGCAATGCCTGACAATGCCACCAAAAGACGACCCTTTTCATGACTCAGTTGCAACCATCCTAAAGGTGTTCGTCGCCGCAGTTGCTGTATAAATCCAATCACAGTTCAATTACCGCCTTGACTTGCAAATTAGTTAAGCTAGAAGCATTTTGGCTAGATAGTTTGTCCAGTTGCACATGGACTTCCACTACTCTGGCATCAATATTGCTAGAGGGATCAGTGTTGATCAGATTTTGCCGCTTTACTTGCATACCAATCCTATCCACTCTTCCCTCTAATTCATTGCGTAGGGAATCACTGCTTACCCGCACCTCCTGTCCCGGACGTACTTTCTTGATATCACTTTGATAGACTTCTACTACTGCATACATCTGGTCGGTTTGACCTAAAGCCACAATTCCTTCATCGCCAACAGTTTCTCCGGCTCGTGTATTAATCTCCAAAATCCGACCGGGTTTAGGAGCCAAAACGTATGCCTGCGCCAGTTCTGCCTTAATTTTCTCCACGGTAGCTTGAGCACTCTCTATCTCTGCTTGTGCATTTGCTATATCTGTTGGACGGACTTCAGCAGTTTGATTTAGGTTAGCTTTTGCTTCATTAATCTGCTGTTGCAAGCTGGCGAGGGTTTGATCCTGGTTAGCTTTTGCTTCGTTAAGTTGCTGTTGTAGGGTAGCCACAGTTCTTGTCTGAGTAGCTTGGCTTTCAATTAACGCTTGAGTAGATGTTTCTGCGCTTAAACGTCTGCTATCAACTTCCTGGCTAGAAATCGCTCCTGCTTTATATAAAGTCTCGTAGCGCTGCACCTCAGCTTGGGCATTACGTTTCTCGGCTGCGACGCGAGCCACTGTTGCTTGCAAGCTCCGTTGTTGTCCTTGCAGTTCTGCTTCTATACGATCAATTGTGGCTTGCTGAGTTTTAATGTTTCCTTGTAGTTCTACTTGCAGACGATTCACGTTAGCTTGGCGTGCTCCAAGTTCTCCCTGTTTGGCTCCAGCTTTTACCTGATTAAGGCGGGATTTGGAAACTTGAACTTGTTTTTGTGCTTCACCCAAACTAGCTTGTAGGCGATCGCGGTTGTCCATAATCGCAATTACCTGCCCAGCTTTGATGGGATCGCCTTCTTTCACTAATAATTGCTCTACCCGATTTCCTTCACCAGAAGAAGGCGCTGACAGTTTTATTACCTCTCCCTCTGGTTCCAACCGCCCTAATGCTGTTACTGTTTTTACCACAGGCTGAACTGCTACTGGTGTTTTTTCTTTCTCATTAGCTGTAGCCTGAAGCCTCATCACAGCATAAACGCTGATTCCGCCTATTGCTAGAGATGTAATTATTGCAAGTAGAACAGGCGATCGCACAAGATTCTGAGAAGACCTTAGACCCTCTGAATTCCTGTTTTGCTCCATACTATTTTCCCCTTACCACCAGTAGCAACTTGTACTAAACTGTACAGTTCAATTTATGCTAAACTAAACGGACTAGTTTAGTCAAGATGATACAACTAAACTTGTCAATCAATTTGCTCTGAATTATGCAGCAAATTGCTATTCCCTATTGGGATTATTCTCTACTACAAAAAAGTAGAAGGGAGGAAAGCTGATAATAGAGACTTTTGGGCTTTATCGCAGGGTATATTTATTTTCGCCATTTTGTACTGGGGCGTTTTGCAGCATCTATTAATATTGTTTATAAGAAAGGATGATTAATAAATGGTACGCATCAAAGCTGACGAAGTTGATCGAGATAATTCCGTTGATAAAGTGGAGCAAATTCTGCAAGGGGCAATGCAAGAGTTCCTGCAAAATGGCTATGCTGGTACAAGCATGGATCGGGTAGCGGTAGCAGCAGGTGTTTCTAAAGCGACAGTCTACAGCCACTTTCAAGATAAAGAAGGACTTTTTAAAGTACTGTTAGAGCAACTGACAAGCAAAAAGAACAGCTCCATTTTTGGCACAGAACCTATTGAAGGAGAACCAGCCGTCATACTGCGCCAGATAGCAACTAAAGCATTAGAGCACATGATTAACGACAAAGAACATAGTGCATTTATGCGAGTCCTAATCGGGGAATCTGGGCGTTTTCCTGAGTTAGCTCAAATTTGTGTTCGGGTGATGATTAAGCCAGTAGCGGAAACTCTCACTCACTACTTAGCGGCTCCGGAATTAAAGATACCTGACCCAGAGGCAACAGCGAGAATTCTTTTAGGAGCATTGGTGCATTTTCATATTACTCAAAATGTGATGCATGGACAAGACATTGTACCAATGGAAAGCGATCGCCTGATTGATGCTTTGACACACCTAATCACTAAATGCGCCGATTGATGCTTAACAATAGTAAGAAAAAAGCCTTAAGAAAAATATGGCTACTGAAAACCTTCTGCTCACCGCCCTTCCCCGCGAGGTGTACAAGCGGATAGAAAACAAGATGGAGCAGGTAGACCTTTCATCGGGCAAGATACTCAACCGACCCGGCGAAACCATCGAAGAAGTTTACTTCCCTCTCACCTGCCTAATCTCAGTCACCATCACGATGATGGACGGCAGCACGGTTGAAGCCGGAGTGGTCGGAAGCCGCGAGATGGTGGGGATCAACGCCTTCATGGGCGGTCGGGAGACGACCCAGACCCAGTACATCGTTCAAGTTCCTGGCAATGCGGTGAGAATGAAGGCACATCTGCTGCTTTACGAGTTTGACACCAATAAGCCGCTGCGGGATGTGATGCTTAAATACACACAGGCTTATATCGCGCAAATCTCACAGAATGTTGCCTGCAACCGCGTTCATACTCTAGAAAAACGCATGGCCCGTTGGTTGCTTGAGTCCATTGACCGTCTCTACACGGATGAACTGTTCCTATCGCATGAGTTCCTCTCCCACATGCTGGGCGTGCGCCGTTCTGGCATTACCGAAACCGTCCACCATCTGGAAAAGAAAGGTCTCATCCAATGCGGCCGAAAGAAAATTCAAACCATTGATCGGCAGGGACTAGAAGAGGCTTCCTGTGAGTGTTATGGGGTAATCAAAGAAGAATATAATCGCCTGCTAAAGTTTAAGCTAGAGAGATAACGGATAAAGTCCTTTTGACCCTTCTAGCGCTAATAGAGGCTGTTGCGACACGTGATGGATGTCGCGCACTATCCAGCGCAAGCCTGTTAACTTGCCTTTAACGTCGCGGATAGGAGCTACAGTCATAGCAGCCTCAAAAGGCTCACAGTCACGGGGCTGTATGCGTGATAACCACTCTTGCACATAGTCACACTCACACTCGTGCATCTGGTTTAGTTGGCAACGAAACGCTTGACGTTCTTCTACTGCAATGAAACAGACTAACGGTTTGTTTACCAAAAATCGCTGTTGAAGATTGAACAATGTGGCAGTGGCACAATTAGCTGACAGAATTTTTCCTTGTGTGTCACTCACCAAGTAAGCATTTGGTATGAACTCGAACAGGTCTTGGTAGCGCTTGTATTCCTCTCTAAGCCGTGCTTGTACATTTCCCAATTTTTCAGTTTGCTCGAACAACTTCTCTGTAGCTATCTCTAGTGTTTTTGAAGCAGCATCAATTTCTTTCAAGGCTGCTAGCAGCAAATCAGCTTCTGGCTGTACTCCGGTGTTCGCATCTTGGTACAAGTTAACCAAACGCCCTTGCACTGACTGTAACTGCTGGGCAAACATATCTACATTCATGATCAATTCAAGTGACATCCAAGTTTCAATCCCTGAATAGAAAGAGATTGTTAAGCAATTCCTAATGGGTTTTATCCCACCAACCATTTGTTACTGACTAAAATTCAGTAACGAGTAGTTAAGGGATATTGCCATCCATGAATTTGATCTCAAATTTCTTAGACGTTCGGGATTGCCTATATTTAAGTATTATTTAAAGACTAAAATACTTAGTTGCCCCCAGTCAGTACGATTTCGTACATTATTATGAAAATCTTGGTAATTTTGCTTTGTATCCCTTATTGCTAGTGGACTTAATATTAAACTATACTTTATCTGCCTTTACTTATTCACCAGATGGAAGAATAAATTTGGAAAAAAGAGTATTTTTTTAGACAACATTAAGCACGAGCTATTCTCTAGTTTATTTCCAAACTAGAGGCTTTTTAATAACTCAAAGGAATTAACGAGAATAACTGTAAAAGCTTGCTTCGCAATAATTGTTCCATCTAATAATACGAGTTTTTTCCCAACTCTATACAAAAGGTCTAAAAATTAAATGGATAATTTAAAACAATTAGACAAGTATGCCTTTCAAGTCTTAACAATGATCCGGGAGGGGTATGCTAGCCGCCAGATCGCCCAGCAGTTTCATCTAAGTTATAAGACAGTAAAGGATATTGTGGAACGGTTTTCTAACTGGCGATAAAATAAAGAGAATTTTCAATCCCCCAGTACCTGTGGTAAAACTTTCTTGCTTTCAACTTAAAAGCTATTAGTCTATCGTGCGGTATAGGACATAAAATCAAAAACCGCACTTATAAGTGTCAGTGCGGCTTTGAGTTCCACAGAAATGGGGTTGGCTCTATTAATATTTGTGAACTACCTACACTTCCCTGACGGGTAAGTGTAACTCTGTGCAAGCGCAACTGGATGCACAGCGAAAAAATCCCCTTGCTGTCTTCAATGGGGAGAATGTCAATTTTTTTCCATAGAAGCTACAGCGTTGCCTCCGGCTTTTTTGGTTCTTTACAAGTTGTTACAAATATATGCTCTAGCGATCGCAAGATAACTAGGCAGGAATTACTTGAACAACTAGTGCGCGTTTATCCAATGACTGGATTTTACCTACTTGACTGAGATCATTTGCAATTCGGTCTAGCAGTTCTCCTGCTTTGTCACGATATTGATGTTCTCGGCCTCGTAAACGTATAGCAAACTTGACTGAATCGCCTTTACTCAACCACTCACCTGCTTGTTGGATGCGTAAATTGTAATCAGCCACGCCCACGTTTAGACCAAATCGCACTTCCTTTACCGTGGGTCTAGCACTCTGGCTCTGACGTTTTTTCTTTTGATACTGAAGCTTGCCATAGTTGAGAATCTTGGCGATTGGAGCGTCTTTGCCTTGAGAGACTACAACTAAGTCAAGCTCTAAGCTTTCGGCTAGCTGTAGCGCCTCATTGGTGTCGATCAGACCACGATTGTTATTCTCATGGTCAATTAAGAAGACGCTAGGTGACTTGATTTGGGAATTAATCAGTTGCTTTTGGATTGCGATAACGAATTTCTCCTAATTGTTCAACATTTTACTTTCCAAGTAATGCTAATTTAACACAACACTGAATCAGAGCAACTTTAACAACACAATGGACAGCAATCTGTTAGAATGCAGAACTGCGGCATTCGCTCTCAGTCTTAGCGCTACTGCCCATCCAGCTTTTCAATAATTTGTATCCGTCCGCCTCAGACTGACGCCGCCATTGGCGACAGGCCGATGTTATCTTTGGAGTCTTATGTCTTTTTCTACTCTCGGCTTGTCCAATGAAATTATCCGTGCGGTTACAGAGCGAGGGTACACCGAACCCACGCCGATTCAGATGCAGGCGATTCCTGCCGTCTTGTCGGGTAGCGATTTGCTAGCTGGGGCGCAAACTGGTACTGGAAAGACCGCTAGTTTTACTCTGCCGCTTCTGCATCGGTTGTCGTCTAACAAGAGCAAAGGTACGCCTAATGGATACCCACCAATCCGGGCGTTGATTCTCACCCCGACTCGTGAACTCGCTGCACAAGTGGAAGAAAGCGTGCGTGAGTACGGTAAGTACTTAAATCTAAACTCGATGGTGATGTTTGGTGGAGTCGGTATTAATCTGCAAAAACAGCGTTTGCGGAATCGAGTGGATATTTTGGTCGCGACTCCAGGGCGACTGCTAGACCATGTACAGCAGGGTACGCTGAACCTGTCGTATATTGAGGTTTTGGTGCTAGATGAAGCAGATCGGATGCTGGACATGGGCTTTATTCATGATATCCGCCGCATCCTCTCACTCCTGCCCAAAAAGCGACAAAATTTGCTATTCTTCGCTACTTTTTCGGACAAAATTAAGGCACTTGCCGCCGGGTTGCTTAATAACCCGACGATGATTGAGGTGGCACGCCGCAACGTTACCGCCGAGACGATCGCACAAAAAATTTACCACGTAGACCGTGACAAGAAACGCCAATTACTTGCTCACCTGATTCGCCGAGATAATTGGTATCAAGTGCTAGTTTTCACTCGCACTAAGTATGGTGCTGATCGTTTGGTTAAGCAGTTGGGCGAAGACCGCATTCAAGCACTGGCAATCCACGGTAATAAGAGCCAGCCGGTGCGTACTAATGCTCTGGCAAAGTTCAAGAATGGCAGCTTACAAGTACTGGTGGCGACAGACATTGCTGCTAGGGGTCTTGACATCAGCGAACTGCCCCATGTAGTCAACTTCGATCTGCCCAATGTACCAGAGGATTATGTTCATCGCATTGGGCGAACTGGTCGTGCTGGCGCGTCAGGTGAAGCCGTATCGCTGGTGTCCGTCGATGAATACCCTCTATTGAAAGATATTGAAAAACTGATCGAGCAGCGCTTGCCAAGGGAAGTGGTGGCTGGTTTTGCGCTCAACCCCGATATCAACCCTGAACCAACCCCAAATGGACGGCAACACAGAGCCAAACCCGAACGTGATAAACGTCCGGCTCGTACTTCTAAACCGTCACCACCGACATCAGCTAAACGTAAGGCAGCGCCACCTGCTACGAATGGAGATAAGCCTAGTGCTCGTTCGTCTGCATCGCGCCGTTCTGCTAAACGCGATCGCTAATCTTCGTTCTTAAGGATTGCTCTTTGAACAACGGCCCATGCTCAATTACAAAATTCCCAAAAAATGGTTAATTTGGGTTACCGTGGCTTTGATATCTGCCTTGTTGCTGGCGATCGCATCTACAGCCTCAAGTATTTACTTATATGGCAGCAGTAGTAATAGTAGTAATAATATCAAGGCAGATGCAGCAATTGTTTTAGGAGCAGCAGTTTGGGGACAAGAACCATCTCCTGTTTTCAGAGAGCGAATCAACCACGCCATTAACTTATATAAAAATGGATCTGTTAAGACGATCATTTTTACTGGCGGAGTTGGTGAAAGTAATGAACCTGCTGAAGCTATAGTTGGAAAAAATTATGCAATCGCGCAACAGGTAAAAGCTGCTGACATTTTCACTGAAACTCAATCTCGCACAACTAACCAAAACCTCAAAAATGCTTTAGAGGTAGCCAATGCTCACCAATTAAGGAAGTTTCTTATTGTTAGCGATCCATTGCATATGAAGCGAGCCGTATTAATGGCACGAGGCTTAGGAATGGATGCACATTCGTCTCCCACACCTACTACCCGCTATCGCAGTTTTCAGAGTCAGATAGAGTTTTTAAGCCGAGAAACTTATTTTTACTTAGTCTACTTAGTGTTTAAAATCTAGCTGTAGGTTCAATTGTACAAAATTGTGGGTTTTCGAGACGCGATAAATCGCCGTCTCTACAAGTGTTTTGGTCTTATCTGAACTGCATTGTATTATAAAAAGCGTGCAGAACATAAATATTTCCCCCTATTGTCCCCTATTTTGACTGCGTAAACCGAAACTACAATAACTCTGTGATGGAAAATAACCGTTGTCGATCTATTTGCTGAAGCTTGATTTTTTCAGCGTAGAAAGCCTGATAATACGATTGATAACGCTCTGGTTCAGCTTCGGGATCAGTTTGTTGCCATAATTCCAAAAAGTGGCGATAGCGTTTTTCAAGCATCACTAAATCCATGCAAGCGATCGCAGCTTGAACTACTTGCGGAGTCCGAAGTATTTCTTTTTGGTTTTTTTCATCCACGTGAAATAAGTGGGAAATTAACTCCATCTCGCTGCCAAATTCTAAGAACTGATCTTGCAGGCGGGAAATTAAATCTGGTGGAGACGCAAAATTTTTTGTTTGCCCATCACCAGATGAAATTTCTAAAATTCGTTGCCATAAAAATCGGTGGTGGGAAAGGCTAAATTGCAAATCTCGCTCCTCTAGTTCCTCAATAATTGCTCGACGCTGTTCAGGACAATGCAAGTAAATCCTTAGCAATAACGCCTCTGCGTGTTCTAAAAGGCTGCGTTCTGTGGGGAGTGGAGAGTGGGAAACTTTGCCACCTCCCCATGCTTTCTTCGCTGATACAGGATTAGAGTATGTAGCCGGAGGGGGAGCAATTTGAGTTAGCAGATTTTCGACTCGTAGGGGTATAAGTCTGGTATCTCCCAAGCTGAGTATTTCTGCACAGTAGGAAACATAATAGTTGCGTGTATCGCTGTTAGCTATATTTTTAAGTAATTTGACTAATTGCTGAGTTACTTGCTGAAAATCAGTAGCCTGTCTCAAGTCACGATCTTGAATAATTTGCTGAATCTGCCAGTCTAGCCAAAGTGGCGCATTTTTTAGCAGTTCTCCATAATCTTCTGGAGTGTGGCTATGCAAATATTCATCAGCATCTTTACCATCGGGTAAATTGAGAATTTTTAGCTGAACTTCGCCTTTGTATGCCAGTTCGGCAATTTCACCGATCGCCCGTTCGGCGGCATTGGTTCCGGCTTTATCAGCATCAAAGTTGAGTACTAATTGTTTCGATTCGGTGTAGCGTAATATTAACCGGACTTGTTCTAAGCTTAAAGCTGTACCAAGGGAGGCGACGGCGTTATTAATACCAGCGGCGTGGAGAGCGATCGCATCAAAATATCCCTCTACCACCACGGCTTGATCGAGTTGAGAAATCCCACCTTTGGCTTGATCGAGGGCAAATAATGTTTTACCTTTACTAAAAAGCTCGGTTTCTGGTGAATTCAGATATTTAGGTTGCTCATCCGTGAGGGTTCTCCCACCAAAGGCAATGACACGCCCTTGAACATCACGGATGGGAATCATCAAGCGATCGCGGAATACATCATAATAACCGCCCCCTTCGCGGCGTGGCTTAATTAATCCCGCTTTTTCCAGGATCTGCGCTGGGTAATGTTTATCTTCCACTAAATAACGATGGAGAGTTTCCCAACCTGCTGGGGCATAACCTAAACCAAATTGCTGTATAGTTTCTTCTTTGAGTTGGCGGTTAGATTGTAAATATTGAAGTGCTTTTTGCCCTTGGGATTGTCTGAGGGCGTGTTGATAAAACTGGGCTGAGGAAGCCAGAACTTCGTATAACTGATCACGCAAAGATAGCTGACGCTGTAATTCTTGGCGTTGTTCGGGTTCTAGGGTTTGTACGGGTACTTGGTAACGCCGTGCTAAATCCAGCACCACATCAGTAAAAGAGCGCTTCCCCAACTCCATGACAAACTTAATGGCATTTCCTCCAGCTTGACAGCCGAAGCAATAGTACATTTGCTTGGTTTGGCTGACAGTGAAACTAGGAGATTTTTCATCGTGGAAGGGGCACAAACCGACGAAATCTTTCCCGCGTTTGCGTAAAACTACGTATTCTGACACGACATCTACAATATCAGCCCGTAGTTTAACTTCCTCAATTGTGTCTGGGTGCAAGCGGGGGATTTGCATTCTAGTTTATCTATTAAGTCATGGGTTGGTAGTTAACACTGCGGTGCATTTCCCAACTGATAGCTATTATATTCTTGTTGCTAGACCAAGAATGATATATAGAATTGCTTACACTTAATTTCATCAGAGGAAATACCTAAAATGGGGCGTATTTTTATTTCAGCGGCTCACGGAGGCAAAGAAGCCAGAGGGATAGATCCAGGTGCGATCGCAGGTGGTACAACTGAAGCGAAAGAAATGATTCTGCTGCGGGATTTGATTGTCACGGAAATGAGAGCGCGGAATCTGGAAATTTTGGCAGTCCCTGATGACTTGAGTGCCGCCCAAACTATCACCTGGATCAATTCCCGCGCCCGTCGGGGTGATGTCGCCCTAGAAATTGAATCTGATGCAGCTAGCAGCCCTTCTGTGCGTGGGGCTAGCGTCTTCTACATTGTTAATAATAGCGATCGCAGAAGTAATGCTGAACAGTTGTTAGTGGCGTTGTTGCGCCGCGTACCCCAATTACCAAATCGCGGAGTTAAACCGGATACAAATAGTGGCTTGGGTAGTTTAGCATTCTGTCGCCAGACAACGCTTCCAGCTTTGATGATGCAAGTGGGGTTTCTTAGTAATCCAGAGGATCGGGCTTTGCTACAAACTCGTCGCCGCGATTTTGCCTTAGGAATTGTCGATGGACTAGTAACTTGGAGTCGCGTGATTGACCCCAATCCTGGAACTCCGGCGGAACCAAATTATCCGCCAATTAATATCAATATTAATGGGCAAAATTACTCAGAGCAAGGAGTGTTGGTTAATGGAAATGCTTACATCCCCATTGATTTAGTAGACCGTCTACGGATTGACCTTGCAAAAGCGGCTAATGTTAATCGGATTACCTATCGCAAAGTAGTTTATGTCAAAGCGATCGAACTGCGAGATTTTAATGTTGCAGTCAATTGGGATGCTACAACGCGTACTGTTAGCTTGCGATCAAATTTGATAGTTTGCTCTGGTCAATTTGAGCGGGTAATGTCGAACGGTAATACTTCAGAAGTACAGTTACAATTATTCCTGAGAAACAATAATGAAAATGCTTTAGTAAAGTTTCCTGATATCCCAAAACTTTATCGAGAAGAAGCAGGTATAGAGGGAGTTAACTATGATATTGCCTTTTGCCAAATGTGTGTAGAAACTGGATTTTTACGGTTCGGTGGTGATATTAGACCTGAGCAAAATAACTTTGCAGGCTTAGGTGCGATCGGTGGAGGTTCGGAGGCTGCATCTTTTCAAAGTGCCAGAATTGGAGTGAGGGCGCACGTCCAACATTTGAAAGCTTACGCCAGTTTAGAACCTTTGGTGCAGGAAGTAGTAGATCCCAGGTTTCGCTTTGTAACGCGGGGAATTGCGCCATTAATTGATCAGCTATCAGGGCGCTGGTCAGCAGATTTGGATTATGGTGCAAGGATTTCAGCGATGCTTAAACGATTGTATGAGTCAGCAGGACTTCTTTGAGTGAAGAGTCTCAACATTACTAAGGTTCTGTACAATGCGATACCTCCGGTGGGTGGAACGCGATCGCAAACGTGGTCTTCTTCAGGCATGAGGATGCCGTAAAGTTATTGTAGACTTGATAGCAATAAAAAAAACAGACCGTGATCGTCCCATCAAGCAGTAGAGCTTTAGTAGCAAGTCATAACAGTAGTTTAGAGTTTACCAGCGTGAAATACCTCGTATTCCCATAGTAATTAACGGAAAAATTAAAACTTTATCGCCAGGTGGCCAAAATATTCTAATTAAAAAAATTATTAATGATTTTGCCCCTCGTTTTACTCCTAGTGGAAAGCTCATCTATGTTGGGGATACAAATGAAAAATTCGCCCACTTTGATGAAACAGCATTGTCAGATTTGGGCGTTAACATCGATTCCCACGGCAAAATGCCAGATGTGATTATTCACTTCACAACAAATAACTGGTTGGTGCTCATTGAAGCTGTAACCTCACATGGCCCAATTAATCCTAAAAGGAAGAAGGAACTTGAAGTTCTATTTAGAACTGCCGAAATACCTCTGGTGATGGTAACAACATTTCTCAGTCGTAAGGCAATGGTGGCATATCTGGCAGAGATGGCTTGGGAAACAGATGTTTGGGTTGCTGAAGATTCTACTCACCTGATTCATTTCAATGGTGAATATCTATTGCAGGCTTACCAAATAGAAAAGAAGCAAACTTCCTGAATCTACAGCAAAATTCAGGTGTATGTGTAACATTTATAGCGCAATACGCTTGGGTTAAGATTTAACTCTTTGTCAATACTTTCTTATACCAATTCAATTAATGATTACAACATATCCTTGGGTAAAGACGCGATGAATCGCGTCTCTACAAATAGTCTATTTGTCGCATTCTTTTTTCAAATTGGTATTACATATCTTGCTTGTATTCTTCTAACAATTGCGGAATGTGATCATACCCATCTACACCGATAATCGCAATAATTTTCGGGCGATGTTGCTGTAAGAACTTTTGGAAAGCTTCTGCCCCTATCTGTCCTTGTAAAATTGTCAGTAACCCCGCCGGTTGTCGCCACTCACGAGAAGCAATTTGCTCCAAAAGATACATTCCCAAGCAGCCTGTGTAAATAGTTTTGTCCGAATTTTGTAGATGGTAATAAGCTTCTGCCAAATAAGCTAAGTTCCGCCCTTGCAGATACAAATCGCCAGAAACTTGCGCTGTTTTAAAGCCATCTTCGAGATATTTAATTGCCGTTTGGTGTTCTCCAATTACTAGATAAGCAATTCCTAAGCTGCTGACACATAAGGCTTTACTTTGAATATCGCCTAATTTCTCTGATAATTTTAAACCTTGTTCCAAATAGTTAATTGCGGCTTCATAAGTTTCCGGTTCTAGGTTTTCCAATTCCTGAGCCTGCATAACTTCGCTGTAACCTAAATTTACCAGCGCGTTTGCTTCTCCTGTGCGATCGCCTACTTGGCGACTTAGTATTAATGCTCGTTGACTATAGTTAATTGCCTCAGCATAATTTTGCTCTTGCACATAGGTGCGGCTGAGGTGGTTGAGATTGGCAATTTCACAGGCGCGATCGCCTGCATTTCTGGCTATCTCTAGCGCCTGCTGATGAAAATCAATAGAGCGCTGGTATTGTCCCAAAGCACGTTGTGAATAGCCTAAAAGTGTCAAAATTCGCGCCTTTTCTTGGGTTCCCTCGCCTCGACGCAATGGCTCATCCAAATAATCAAGGGCATCTCGCAAATAAGTGCCAGTAAAAGAGGCAAAAATCCCGCCGTAAAAGGGAAAATACGGACGCTGGGCAAAGGTTCGCAAAATCTGGAGCATGATTTGAGAACAGGCATCGCCGTATATTTTGCCAATGCTGCCAAAACCACTTGCTAACTGACTCCAAATCACTGCAAAGGTCAAAAAAGTGGAAATGGACAACTTTGGCCCCGCTTTAACATCGTAAGCTTGTTGGTCAAACCAGTTAATTAGTCCCCGTTGCAAGAACTGTAAAATCAATGCCATTTCCACCCAATCTCTGAGGGTGATTCCTCGTTGTCGCTCGGCAAAGTCAATTGCCGATTCTTCCATAGCCAAGGTGCGAAGCAGCGTTTTGGGTAACTCACTATTGAGTTGTTTAGCCCAACTTGCCCAAGGGCCACGTTCTCCCGGTACGCCGCCAAATCCCAAAGATTCTTTTTGCTCGTACATCCAACTGAGCAAGTTGTCTTGCAATTGCTGCCAAGAAGCTAAACCACGGGTAATCCCTTCAGAAAATTGTTCTAAATCAGCATCTGCCTGAGCAAATTGCAGCAATGCTTTTGACAATTGCTGTAGCTGTTGTAAATTTAGCGGATACTTCTGATTGGGGTCAGTAACCCGTATAAATGCCGCCAGACGTTCGTCAGCAGAGGCTGTGGTAATTTCTGTAACTGCGGAGGCGATCGCTTCTGTGGCTTTGTTTTGCTCTGAAGAGCGTTGCCATTGACTTTGAATAGTCTTAATCGCTCTCAAACTCCGAGTCGCCTTGGCTTTTTTGAGTTCATCTTTTTCACTATCGACTTGGCTTTGGAGAGCATTCAGCCGATCGCTCAAAGCTAGCTCAAAGACTTCCCCTGTACCGGAAGTGATCCCTTTAAGCAGCATTTGATACACCATCTCAACAGAGCTAATTTTGCCCTTGAGGGTGGTTTCGACAATTTCATCGATTAAGGCAAGATAGCGATCGCGCAATGGCAGAGAATCTGACACTTTAGCTACTAGGAAACATCACGTCAATTCTAATTCTAGTCTTAGCAGCAGAGGTGGGGAAATTTTGAATTATTCAAGTCCGTCCGGTGAGATTGGCAACTACGGCTGCTAATTCGCCCGGATTGACTGGCTTGGGGACATGAAGTTGAAAGCCTGCTAACAGGGCTTGCGTGCGATCTTCTGCCCTAGCATAGGCTGTCAGCGCCACTGCTGGAATCCGTCCACCTTGGTCTGTTGGTAGCGCCCTGACTTGACGAATTAGTGTGTAGCCGTCTTCTTGTGGCATACCAATATCGCTCACCAGTATATGGGGGTGAAACTGTTGCAGGGCAAGCAGTGCATCACTTGCAGATGGAGCAGCCATGACTTGGGCACCATACTGTCCCAGAATCGTAGTCAGCAAATGACGCGCGTCTGCCTCATCATCAACAACCAGCACCCGCAAGCCATCTAGCTTTGGCAAGTAATAGTTAGTCTCTTGGGTATCTCCAACAGATGAAAGCTGCTCCGCCGTATTAGTCTCTACATAAACGGCTTTCATTGGCAGATTCACAATGAATGTTGCCCCCTGTCCAATTCCTGAACTTTCGGCAGAGACTGTGCCGCCGTGTAATTCTACCAAGTGGCGGACGATCGCTAACCCTAATCCTAATCCACCATGCGATCGCGTGCTGGAACTGTCTTCTTGACGGAAGCGTTCAAATACATGGGCTAGGAATTCGGCAGCAATTCCCACTCCTGTATCACTGACTCGAATTTGCACGCATGATTCAATTCGCTCCAATTCCACATCAACTCTTCCCCCCTTGGGTGTAAACTTAACGGCGTTGGAGAGCAAATTCCACACAATCTGTTGCAAGCGGTTGGCATCACCCACAACTACCCCTACTTCCGGGTCAAATTTACACTTGATGCTAATCTCTTTGGCCTGGGCTGCTGGATACACAGTATCGATTGCTGCCTCTACAAGTGGTACAAGTTTTACCCGATGAATACTTAAATGGAGTGTGCCTCTAATAATCCGCGAGACATCTAAGACATCTTCAATCAGTTGAGCTAGGGATCTGGTGTTACGCTCAATTGTCTCTAGTGCCCGCGCAGTAGTAGTTTCATCAAACTTGCGATTCCTAAGTAGCTGTGTCCAGCCCAATATGGCGTTTAGGGGTGTGCGGAGTTCGTGGGAGAGTGTGGCGAGAAATTCATCTTTCATCCGGTTTGCAGCTTCTGCATCGGCGCGTGCTGCTTGTTCGCGCTCAAGCAGTTGTTCGCGTTCTTGCTCTGCTTGCTTGCGATCGGTAATGTCAATCATGAACCCATGTAGTAGCTGCGCTCCATCCTCATCCCGCACGACATTAACAATGTCATATAACCACACGACTCTGCCATCAGCAGCCAACACCCTGTATTCAAGTTCGTAATTATTTAGTGAGAGCGAAGATTCTTGGTAATACTGGATAGCCCACTCCCGATCTTCTGGATGTATACATTTTGCCCAAAAATTATCGGTGTACCAGTCTGACAATGGATAGCCAAGAATCTCAACAGTTTGTGGCCCTACATAGGTAAAATTCCCAGTCCTAGCATTTACCTCCCAAGGAATCACGCGGGCTTTTTCTGTGAGTGTCTTTAACCGTTTCTCGCTCTGTTTGAGAGCTGCTTCTGCTAACTTGTGAAGTGTAATATCTGTGATTAGGGCAACAAATCCTTCAACTTTTCCTTGCTGACTAAACTGGGGAACGTAAGTGACATTCACGTAATGGTTTATGCCATCTTTATCGGGTAATTGGGTTTCGTAAGTTACTTGCTCTCCTGAAAGTACCTTTTCTACATAAGGCAGAATTGACTGATAAACTGATTCTCCGACAATTTCTCTAATGTGTTTACCATAAATTTCCGAAGTAGGAATTCCAAACCAGTCTTCATATCCTTTATTATTAAAGCGATAACGCTGCTCCCCATCAACATAAGAAATCTGGACGGGCACAGCATTTGTAATCAGGCGGAGTTGATCTTCTCGTTGACGCAGTGCTGCTTCTGATCGCTTGCGTTCTGTAATGTCGCGTTGAGTTCCCCACGCTCTGACTAAAAAGCCATTTTCGACAATTCCTACCAGATTATTCAAAAAATATTTGGAATTACCTTGCTTATCTATTTCATGAGACTCTGCATCAATGAGTCGGTAGTTAGAACGGATAAAACTACGCAGGTATGCAATATTATGTGGATCGGAGGGAACGAGCAAGTCTCCTAGTCTGGCGCTGATGATTTCTTCGGCACGAGAAAAGCCATACATCTGCGCCATAACATTGTTGCATTCCGCTAAGTAAACATATTGGTAAAAATGTTGAATTTGTTCATCTTCTGGACAATCTAGCGAAATTGGTACCTCTAGTTCAATGCACCAAATACCTTCTGAACTCTGCTCTAAAAAAGTGCGGTAGCGTTCTTCGCTTTTGCCAAGGGCAAGCTCTACTTGTTTACGTTCACTTAAATCAAGTACAAAACAGATAACATCCTCTGGATTATTTTCTAATAAGGCGCAACCTAATAAAATGGGAACACGGCTGTCATCTTTGCGGATGTATTCGTTCTCAAAGGGCTGACACACGCCTTTGGTTGTGAGTTCTGCGATTGCGCTGTTATTTGCTTCAATATATTCTGGTGGTATCATGTCACGCCATCGAACTCGCCCTGCTAGCAAATCCTCCTGCGAATAACCTACCATTCGTAAAAAAGCATCATTAGCCTCTGCGATCGCCCCGTCCATATTGGCTACAATTACCCCAATGATGTTGGAATCTACCAACCTTCTCAACCTAGCTTCGCTCACCTGTAGCTTCTGCAAACTCATTTGAAGATGTTGTTTGGCAGTGCGTAGCTCTGAGTTCAGCAAAGTGATGAGTGTTGTCACCAGCATAAACCTGCCTAACTGCACTATGCTGTCTAGGTTATCAACAAAGGGCGAAAATACTGGCTCTAAGAAAAAGTAGCTGACGGCTAAAGCAGACAAAGCGGTAGTCAGCAATCCTGCTTCCATGCCGGCATACCAGGCACTAACGGCCACGGCAGCAAAAAACAGCAGGAAAATAGTTGGTTTCAGTAGTGGCTGTAGCAATAGTGTTAGTAGCAATGCGCTACCAACAGCCAATAGTGCCACAGCATAGGGTATTAGAAGGGAACGTATTCCTTTCAATGTGGCTTCTCCTTTTATGCAGCTAGCTAAAGGATTATTCCCAAAATCAGCTAGACAATGCGTTGGCGTAGCCTGTCGTAGACATCGCTCAACACCTATTATGCATCGGAAAAATACACCCCTAAGCAGTTAGTTGCTGCGAATCTATCTAAAGTAGTAAAACTCAGTTTTAGCAAATGTTCAATAACCTGATAGTTGTCGCTCTAATTATATACATCTATGCTTTTTGATTCTCCATCAAAAAGCATAGATATATTAAGTTTATGAATTAATTGCTTTTAGTATATAAGTCATCATTTCTCCTTTGCCTTTAACCTGAATTAAACCTCGTTTCTCCAATAAGTATTTATCCTTTAAAAGCTGATAACTTGCTTCACAAACCTGGATACTACCTGCTATACCATGTGATTCCATTCTACTTGCAGTATTTACTGTATCTCCCCAAAGATCGTAGGCAAACTTTTTTAGCCCAATTACCCCTGCCACTACTGGCCCAGTACTAATGCCAATACGGATGCGAAATACTTGGTTGTTTTCTACATTGAAGATAGCTATAGCATTTTGCATATCCAATGCCATATTAGCTATAGCTGGAGCATGGTTTTTAGACTGATTTGGCAATCCAGCAACAGCCATATATGCATCGCCAATGGTCTTGATTTTCTCTACCCCATGAAGTTCTGCTAATTGGTCAAACAAACAGAATATTGTATTTAATAACTCGACTAATTCCGCAGGAGATGTACGAGTTGAAAGCTCTGTAAAACCGACAATATCGGCAAACAGTACCGTAACTTCCAGAAAACTATCGGCAATAGTTGTAGGCTGTTGTTTTAATTGTTCTGCAATCATCTCTGGCAGGATATTTAGTAGCAGTCTTTCTGATTTTTGCTGGGCTAGCTCCATTGCCTTGCGGGCGTAAAATTCTTTTTTGCGCAAGCGTTCGTATAAATAGACAGAAAATACACAAATTATGCAAGTCCAAAAGAAGTATAATCCTTGTTCAGCATAAAAAGCTGATGGATTTTTCAAGATAGGTTTGGATAAAATATATAAAGTTAAATAGCAAATTATTGTTCCAAGTTGAGATATTAAATGCATCCACCATTGGACTGGAACAATCATAGCCTGAGTGAGAAACATCAGAGTCCAAATATTGCTTCTAGGTTCCAAATCATTAAACAGCAAAGCTATATCAATTTGGACAGCACAAGTTACAGACCAGCATAAACTCAAAAAAATTAAGTCAGAATGACGGCGGCCGATAGGAGTTTTACATAAACCCCAACAAATAAGAGTGAATAATTCTACTACAATACCAATTTTAAAAGCGTATATCTTGCCTTCTAGATGTGAATTTGCCCAAAGAAAAAAAGCGATTAAAGTCAAGCCAGCTACCAGCATAATCTGCGCCTGTAATTGCAGCCGTTTTAGCAGAAAGTTCTGTCGCTGTTCTTTATAAGATTCGACAAGGTTATTGTTGGTTTGTCGATCAGACATTCCATGACTAATGAGCGTATCTAGTTGGGTTTTGTCAGAGTTACTTGGATGAATCATGCACTTTTTGCGTTATTAGTAATCAAGGGAGTGTTGACTGTTGACTGTTGACTGAGGAGTTATTATTCGCCCCTCCACTCTCTTGCTACCCTGCCCAATGCCCAATACTCATGGCCCGTACCCCTACACTAAATTTTGATCGTGGCACATTAATTTTGCATCCACCACCACGCGGCAAAGGTTGGATGGATTATGCTACGTGGGATGATAGAGTTGAGAAATTCCGCATTCCAGCAATTAGATACCGATCGCTAGTGGAAGCACTACAAGCGGAAGATGTGAATTTTATCGATGAGGCGAAGGAATTTTATCCTGTAGATTTGGTACCCAGCCTGGAAATGGAACCCTATCCTCACCAAACTGAGGCGCTAGCGGCTTGGAAACTGGCGGGTAGACAAGGGGTTGTTGTGCTTCCCACGGCGGCGGGAAAGACTTATTTGGCGCAAATGGCGATGCAGTCAACGCCGCGCACGACGCTAATTGTGGTGCCAACTTTGGATTTAATGCATCAGTGGTATGCACATTTGGTAGCGGCTTTCCCTGATGCTGAGGTGGGATTGCTGGGAGGTGGTTCGCGGGATAGAACGGCAATTTTAGTTGCAACTTATGATAGTGCAGCAATTCACGCTGAGACGTTAGGGAATCAATATGCATTGATTGTTTTTGACGAATGTCATCATTTACCGACAGATTTTAATCGGGTGATTGCTGAATATGCGATCGCACCTTATCGTCTTGGACTCTCCGCTACACCGGAACGCACCGATGGTAAACACGCTGACTTAAATATCCTCATTGGTCAAGAAGTATATCGCAAACGCGCTGAAGATTTGGCGGGGAAGGCGTTAGCAGAACATGAAATTGTCCAAATTAAGGTAAAGTTATCGCAACTTGAGCGCGAAAGATACAATCAACTAATTCAAACTCGGAACGACTTTTTGAAACAATCCAAGATTTCTTTGGGGAGTTTGCAAGGTTGGCAAATGTTCGTGCAAATGAGTGCGCGATCGCAATCTGGACGTAGAGCTATGTTAGCGCACCGGGAAGCGAAAGATATCGCTTTGGGTACTGATGGTAAATTGCGAATTCTGATTAATTTATTGGCAGAACATTATCCGGCACGAATTTTGATTTTTACTGCGGATAATGCAACGGTTTATCGCATTTCTCAAGAGTTGCTAATTCCGGCAATTACTCATCAAACTCCTGTGAAAGAACGGCATGAGATATTAACAAAGTTTCGAGAGGGTCAATTTAATACTTTGGTTGCTTCTCATGTGTTGAATGAAGGGGTTGATGTGCCGGCGGCTTCTGTGGCGATTATTTTATCAGGGACGGGTTCGGCTAGGGAGTATACTCAGCGCTTGGGGAGGGTTTTACGGAAGGGGAATATTGAGAATAAACAGGCAATTTTGTATGAGGTGGTGGCGGAGGATACGAGTGAGGAGGGGACTTCGGCTAGGCGGAGAGGGGAGAGGAGAGACGAACCGCAGAGGCGCGGAGGACGCAGAGAGGAGGAGGAGAAGAAAGGGAAGTTACAGGTTGTGTATGGGAGTGGGAAGGAACGGAGTTTGAAGGCTGCGGAACAGTTAGAAATTAATTATTCAACCGGAAGTCCAAAATCTAAAATCCAAAATTCAGCAGATGTTACCGACAGACTTACTGATGCATCGCCAAAACGGGGAGGAGATCATTCCGAAGAGACTGAAGATTGATCAGAAAACTTCAGAGTTGGCGATTGAGTTAATTAATTATTTTCAATCAGCAGTGGGGAAGACTCAAGGTGTACTTGAGCGACAACTGACTGATTTTGAAGGAGATTCTACAGATTATCGGGTGAAGCGAGGGTTAGCTTATATTCTCAAAAGCAGTTTTTGCACTTTTGAGGTGGTTAGTCCTCTGGAACCACAAATGTTAAGAGAACGGGTGTTTTCGTTGGCTGCAAAGTCTGTTTCTAGTCGAGAATCTACACAAGTTACTCTGAGTAAAATTGCTGATGAGCTAACTCAAGAACTTGAGCGGGAAGTTTTACTAGAACAGGTTCGTAATGGACTATATGCTGATTTATCTGAAAATAAAATCTTGACTGTTTTTGATGCACCAACAGCGCCAGATTTGATAAATAGATATAACTTATCTCAGGTGCAGGGTGTATTTTATAAAGCCAGTCAACTGGTGTTAAATGCCCATCGTAATGTTCCGGGTGAATATAAGCTGTTATTTCGCTATCTAAAGTTGTTTCAATTGATGGCTTATATTGAGGGTGATGCTGATCACGGGTTTACAATTACGATAGATGGGCCGACGAGTTTATTTAATCCTAGTACGCGATATGGGTTAGCGATCGCTAAACTTATTCCCGCTTTACTTCACGTCACTAAATGGAGTCTTTCTTCCATTCTCCAAACCCGCGATGCATATACAAACACTTGGAAAACTGGACGTTTTACTCTCAATTCTGAATGTGGTTTGGTATCCCATTATCCACCAGGAAAGCCCTACGATAGTATGCTAGAAGCATCTTTTGCTGATAAGTGGGATGCGTTGAAAAGTGGTTGGGCGTTAGAGCGAGAAGTTGATTTGATACCAATTCCTGGTAGTGTGATGATTCCCGATTTTCGCTTGGTACATGCTGATGGACGCACCTTTTTATTAGAAATTGTTGGCTATTGGCGACCAGAATATTTACAAAAGAAGTTTTCTCAGGTGCGGCGGGCTGGACGTGATGACTTAATTTTGGCAATTTCTGAGCGACTTAATTTAGAAAAGGCGGGAGTAAAATTAAATGATGTCCCCGCCAGAATTGTTTGGTTTAAAGATAAGTTATTGCCGAAAGCTGTGTTAGCTGTAATGGATTGATTAAGGATAAATGAGATGAAAAGTATAGAAACAATTGCCACAGTTACCAAAGATGGTAAGATTACAGCGCAATTACCATTGGATATTCCAGAGGGTAAGCATCAGGTAGTAATAGTAATTGATGAAAAGCCTTTGGCTGAGAAAGCAGAGAGCAAGGAAAAACGCCCTCCTCTAAACTTTCCTGTAGATAATTATGGGCCTTGGCCTGAAAACCTTTCTTTGAGACGTGAGGATATGTATGGTGATTGGGGTCGCTAACTCTGTATTTCTGGACACAAACATCTTAGTGTATGCAAATGTGTCCGAATCTCCCTTTCACCAAGCAGCACTACAGGCTATTGAAAATCTTTATGACGCAGGAATTGAATAATGGATTAGTCGCCAGGTGTTGCGGGAATTCTTAATGACTCTTAGTCGTCCACAAGCATTGATGAATCCCCGACCTGTTGCACTCATAATTGAGCGTACCCGATTTTTCCAAGCTCAATTTCGAGTAGCTGATGAAACCGCCCAAGTGACAGAAAGACTTTTATCTCTAATGGAGCAAATTACTATTGGTGGTAAGCAAGTTCATGATGCAAATATTGTCGCTACGATGCTAGTTTATGGCATTCCTCAGTTACTCACTCACAACACGAGTGATTTTGCTAGATTTTCGGGATTAATTAGTGTGTTTCCATTACAAGGTTAACGCCGTGTGCAACTTTATCTCAAACCTAACTCCCAACCCCTTCCCTTGTAGAGAAGGGGAGCAAGAATCAAAGCATTTCGACCTTTCGGGGAGAGGAATAGAAGCGGGGTTCCAATTTTGGTAATTATGAAATCCTACTGATTAACCCCAAACGCTTCTGCGTTCCCAATATTCAGCGACTCTTTTTTCCCACTGCTCCCAGTAATCTTTAATAACTGCTGATTCAAACCAAAATACTTCTGCTGGCATTTCTGGAATTGCTACTACCAAGAGAGCGTGCTTTAGCTGAATCCCATAATCTTGATAATATTCGTTAGCTGCTCCTATGTATGCCGTAAGTTGCAGTGGATGTTCATATAAATGCTCAATTGAACCTTTGGGTTTGTCTGCTGTTTTCCACTCACAAATACAGGGAATACCTTGATAACTGGCAATACAATCAACTTTGCCAGAATAACCCAAATCATGATGAAAAACAGAGCCTTCCACGAGTCTAACTTTGTCGATTTGTTGTAAAACTGGCTGGATACTCTCCCAATAAGGGCGACTGGCTTCGGGACAAACAGGATTTTGTCCAAGGAGGTAGCGCTCAATTTGTTTGTGTGTTTGGGTTCCCCGACGGCTAGCAGTGGTAGTAATGCGGCTAGCTTCTTCTGTGCCAACACGCGTTTTCCAGTTTAATAATCTGTCTCTGTCTGCTTGTGATTTGGTGGCATTGAGTATTGTAGTAACGCTGGGAAAGCGATTTCCCTTGGCATCTACATAATATTGTTTACCATTTTCTCTTTTGGCTGTAGCATTAATGCGTGGTAGCAGTTGGGTATCATGCATCAGTTGGTGTGTTGACTTTGAGATTCCCTCAAGAAGGAAAGTGAATAAAACCCCTTTCCATTGTAAAGAATGGGGCTGCGGGTAAGGGTTTGTTACAGTGCAAAATGTCACATTTACCGCTTATTCTTTTAAATCATTCGGCTTTTCGTCAGACATCGCTCCGTCAATATAGTCGCTCAGAATAAACTTTATGGCCATGAAATCTCGCGTTGTGCTACCAGTTTAATTTATGTTAAAACAACTGTTCAACACAATTATTATTTAAACTGTCACTTTTTTTCAGATATTGTCGAAAATATAAACGATATAATTCACACGCAGGAGTACTGCGATCGCCTTCTAAATTAATTAGCCCCATACTCTGTAATTTATATGCCAATGCTGGCTCTAATTGCACATAATTTGTAGCGTTAATTACCTCATAAAAAGCATCTTGCAATCCTGGCTCATCTTGTAGCACTAACACAAACTGCCTTAAATACTCGTGATAAATTCCTGCTTCTGTGGGTGCTTGTTGCAATAGCTGTTCTAAATCCCCTTCTAGTCCTCCTTTACCCACAAGGTGATATAAAGCCAAGCGCACCAAATAAGGATATCCCCCCACCATTGCCATCAAACTCTCGACGTTTTTACTATCTGTCCAATCCAAGCCGTGACGTACTGCTAAATCCTGTACCTGTTCTTTTGTAAAGGGAGGTAGCTTAATCGGTAAACCAATATTAAATGGTGATTGAGTCAGTTTTATAGGAACAAAAATTTCCATTGAATAAACTAGAACTAGGCGCAGTTTTTGCCAAATTTCTACCCCTTTGGCTCGTTCATGCCACGATCGCACCAATAGTAACAATTCTCCAACAATTTCCTCATACTCATACAGCCAATCCACTCCATCCATTACCAAAACAAGGGGAGTTTCCAGCGCAGACAGTAAATACTGTTGGAAATAGATAGAACAACTCACCTTGCTACCCATATCTTCATCCCAATAATCATTGAGTTTTGGTTCTAGCTGCAATTCTCGACTGACGTTGATACAGAACCAGCGTAAAAATTTATCCAAACTGGCAAATACTGCTTTATCTGCTTGCTGAAAATCCAACATTACAGTACTCAAACCTTGATTGTTAGCGTGTTTAAGCAACCGCAAAATCAGAGAGTTTTTCCCCATCTTCTTGGGTGCTTTGATGCAGATGAGACTCCCAGGTTCAGCCATTTTTGCGTAGGCGAGTTCCTCAATTGGCGGACGAGGGATGTAAAATCTGGAATTAAGGGATACTGGGCCACTAGGAAATTCTAAGGATATAGCCGTGGCTGCTTTGTTGAATTCCTTAACTAACTGCTGATGTGTTTTACTAAGACGATGATTTTCTACAGTCTGGCGGAAGTTTGATTTATTTATAGGTTCTTTGCAAAAATCACTCAGCAATTGCCATAAATGAGCAGCAATTTTCCTGACATGTTCCTCGTCGTACTGAGCTTCACAGGCTATATTGGTGTAGGTTTTTCCTTCCCACGAAGAACGTAATATGATCTCTTGAAATGTCGTTAAACCGGTTGCTTGACTGGCTTTTAGTAGCAATACTACTTCATCTATAGTCATTACTCATCGGCTCTAAAGCATGAAATTTTCTCACACCATTATTCTTTGGAACTCAATGTAGCCTGCCTTCTATGGATAGCAGCCAGCCCTTTCCCAAAAAGCTACAAACAAGGCTTGACAATTTATTTGTATCCTAAAATATTTGACATGACTTAATCATAGAATTTTTTTTACAAAATTTTTCGACTTTTTAGGTGATTATATGTGATTTGAACTACTTTTTTTAGACATATCTTAGAATATAGATGCACACAATGTAGCGATTTTTTTCTAAAAAATGGCCACGGCGATCGCAACAGAGGTTACATTCGTCCGTTTACCTTTTTCTCAATTCCATCCAAATTAATGATATGGGCTGATATATCTCTGACCTAAGTTACAGCCTAATCAACCAAGTAGACGATTTGTTAACAAAACCGTACTGTCCATAACTGGATCGTCAGGGTGCTAAGACAGCGTAGAGAGAGCTACAGGACATCTTCCTCATCGTACCAGCAGCTATGCATATCGAAGAACCCGCTACTCATAAATCGGAAGCTCTACTTTCAGTACAAGATTCTCAGAGTTTCCCAGAATCACAGCCACTGCAAAAAGGACAAAAAGACTTATCTCAAGAAGATTTAGATCCTTGCCAATGCTCACAAGCCGCCTTACAAATGGCATTATTAGCCAGTGGCTTGGGGTTGTGGGATTGGAATCTGGTAACTCATAAAACTTATTATGATCCCCAGTGGAAGCGCATTCTGGGGTATGAAGAAGACGAAATTGATAATGATTATACATCCTTTGAGCGACTTGTACATCCAGGGGATTTAGCGAGAATTCGCCAGACATTGCACGATTATCTCCAAGGATGCACACCTGTGTTTGAAGTCGAATTACGAATGCTGGCTAAATCCGGTGAGTGGAAGTGGATTCTGGCTTGTGGCAAAGTATTTCAGTGGGATGAATTCGGTAAACCAGTGCGGATGGCGGGGACGCACAAGGATATTAGTCAGGATAAAGCGATGTCTACGACGGGCTGCGCCTACGCTATTCAACAATACCAACTATTTGAACAACTCCAAACAGAAATTACCCAACGCCAATCTACCGAAGACCAAGTTAAGGAAAAATCACAGCAGCTAGAAATTACCCTCGAAGAACTTAAATATACCCAAAGGCAGTTATTACAGAACCAGAAAATGGCTAACCTCGGTCAACTGGTAGCAGATATGGCTAACGAAATTAACAACCCCGTTAGCTTCATTTACGGCAATCTCCATCCTGCGAGTCAATATGCTGAAGACTTAATCAGAATCATTGAACTTTACCAACATTACTATCCCAAACCGGCCCCAGTCATTGCCTTACATCTGCAACGCCTCGACCTTGGTTTCGTGAAGACAGACTTTTTAAAATTGCTGTGGTCAATGCGAGCCGGATCTGAGCGCGTCAAAGAAATTGTTTTCGCCTTGCGGAATTTTTCAACCTCTGACGAAGGTCAAATGAAAAAAGTTGACCTGCATAAAGGACTTGATAGTGTTCTGAGGATTTTGCAGCATCGTTTGAAAGAACAACCAGATAGATCAGGTATTGAAGTAATTAAAGACTATGGGGAATTGCCCTTAATCGAATGTTACCCTGGCGATCTAAATCAGGTATTCATGAACATCTTAACTAATGCTATTGATGCTTTAGAAGAAAGGATGAAACATGATTATTTATTTACCCCTAGAATTTTTATTCAGACAGAAATTATTAGCAGTCATTTATCATTGGTAAATAGTAATGAACCTTGGATAAATGACAAACGGACAGGAAAAAAACACAAAGTTATAATTCGTATTTTTGACAATGGTAAAGGCATACTTCCCCATATCCAAAGACAGATATTTGAACCATTTTTTACCACCAAACCAGTAGGAAAAGGAAAAGGACTGGGACTATCAATTAGTCGGGAAATTATAGTTGAAAAACATCAAGGGAAACTGAAGTGTAATTCTCAATTAGGTCAAGGCACAGAGTTGGTCATTGAGATGAATACAACAGCAAGACACTATACCGCTATGAGAAAACACGCCAGCTTTTAAGTAATTAGCCTTGAGTAGGAGGTGTTAATTTTTGCAAGTCGATGCATTAACAAAGCGGCGTTATACTGAGCGTATCTCAAAGTTATGGTTAGCGTAGTACAAACAGCACAGTAAGTAATGTTCACGTTTTACCTAATCAATGAGAGTAATGCACGCGCTATCCTAAGTTGGCGATATGAGCCACCTTATGATCTATACAACTACTCAGAGCAAGAAGCTAATTCACTACAACATATTCTGCACTCCCAGAATAACTTCTATAGCATTGTGGATAAAAATAGCGAGTTGGTAGCTTACTGTTCTTTTGGACAAGATGGACAGGTCACTGGTGGTGATTACCGCGATCAGGCGCTAGATATTGGCATGGGAATTCGCCCTGACTTGACCGGACGAGGAAAGGGTGCTGAGTATGCCAATGCCGTATTGAAATTTGCAGACAGTTTATTTAACCCAAAAGCTTGTCGGGTGACGATCGCAGCATTCAATAAGCGTGCGATACGGGTATGGCAGAAATTGGGATTCGAGTATCAGCAGTCGTTTGAGCGAGAGAATGATGGAATGCAATTTATCATTTTATTACGAGCAGACTGCTGTAAGACACTGCCCAATTTTGACAATTTAGCTTAGAACACCTCTAAGCATACCTAAACTGACATTTAAAACAGCAGATGTTAGATCATCAATGTCAGAATACTGAGTCATAGGATGGGAAAATAAAGGTGATTAATGCCCATCTCCAAACTTGCTAGGCCATTCACCCAAGACAGATAAACAGCAAATTTTATCAGTCAAAATCTATGAATTTGACCCCCTCCCAAACTCGAAAGCGACCCACTCAAGCGATCGCAGCCAAAATTTTTCACTGGTGTAACATTATTAGCCTGTTTATCATGCTCACCAGTGGACTACAAATTTACAACGCCAACCCTGTTTTTGGTGGGCGTGCAGGTTTGCACATTCCTCCGATATTTACCTTAGGAGGTTGGCTTGCTGGAGGTAGACACTGGCATTTTGCAGCAATGTGGCTATTTTCACTAAATCTCCTGTGGTATGGAATTTACGTTTTAATTACCCGGCGCTGGCGACATCGGTTTGTCGGTGCCAATGACTTGAAAGCATTACAAAAAAGTCAAAATTCCAAGCGTCTAATTTATGCTTGGCATCGGATTGCCTATACAGCAATTATTCCTATTTTGCTTCTAGCGTTATTTACAGGAATAGGAATGTATAAACCTGCTCAATTTCCCTGGATTGTGGATCTGTTTGGCAGTTGGCAAGCATTACGAATCGTTCACTTTGCCTCAGTACCGATGGTTATCTTATTTGCAGTGATTCACTCTCGATTAGGGCGGAAAGCTGGTGGTACTGAATTAACAGAATCAATGTTTTGATAAATAATCTTTTTTTCACAAAAATATGAACTTTTTTGATAAATTGAATCGTAATATCTTGCAAAATCAAAGCTTACTGTTTGTAGGACTTGATCCAAATCCAGAGATGATGCCTGTGCGTTATGAATCTGAAGAACTCATCGCTGGTTTGGAGAAATGGTTACAATTCATTATTGCTGAAACTTCTGATTTCGTTTGTGCCTATAAACCGACACTTGGCTTTTACGAAGCATTAGGTATTCCCGGTTTAGAACTGCTGTACAAAACTTTAGCAGCTATTCCAGCGCACATCCCAGTTATTTTAGATGCTAAACACAGTGACTTAAATACTAGTACCATTTTTGCTCAAACTGTGTTTACAGAATGGCAGGTGGATGCAATCACTCTTAGTCCCTATACAGGACAAGATCATGTAGCACCTTTTTTGGTCTATCCTGATAAAGCGGTGTTTATTTTATGCTGTACTTCTAATCCAGGTGCAGAAACTTTACAGCAATATCCTACAAAGGAATCGCCCCTTTATTTACAGGTAGTAAAAGAATCAAAAACCTGGGGAACTCCAGAACAATTGGGTTTGGAAGTGGGAACTACAAATCCTGAAGTTTTAGCACTTATTCGAGCAATTGCGCCTGAAAGAATTATTATGGCGCGTAGCATCTGGGCAGATGGTCAAAACCTGAAGCAAATTTTAGAAGCAGGCTTGAATGCTAACGGTGATGGTTTGCTGATTCCTGTTCCTCAAGATATGTTGGGAAACACACAGCTATCTGAAGAAGTCCAGTCTTTACGCGCAGAAATTAATCAAATCAAAACTGAAATTATTCACGAAAATTCTACATGTTCTGTGTGGTTTCCTGATGTTTGTTTGCTAAATCAGCACCCACAACAGGATTTGATTTTACAACTTTATGATATTGATTGCATTATGTTTGGCAGCTTTGTCCAAGCATCAGGAGCTATATTTCCTTATTACATTGACTTACGCAAAATTATTTCCAATCCTCAAGTTTTTAATCAAGTTCTCACTGCCTATGAGGATATTTTGAAGAATCTCCATTTTGATAGGTTAGCAGGTATTCCCTACGGTTCTTTGCCTACTGCTACCGGTTTAGCTTTGCGCCTTCATTGTCCGATGATTTTCCCTCGTAAAGAGGTGAAGGCACACGGAACTCGGAGAGTAATTGAGGGTAACTTTCATCCCGGCGAAACGATTGTGGTGGTTGACGATATTCTCATCAGCGGTAAAAGTGTCATGGAAGGGGCAAAAAAGTTAGAATCCGCAGGATTAAAAGTTAATGATATTGTGGTATTTATCGACCATGAACAAGGGGTAAAAGATAAATTACAGCAAAATGGTTATCGCGGTCATGCGGTTTTAACTCTTTCGGAAATTACGAATACTCTGTATCAAGCTGGACGAATAAATGAGGAGCAATTTTTAGCTTTTAATGAAAGTTAGTACTCAAATAACCGAAAATTGGAAATGGGTAAAGATTTTCATCATCTCCGTCCCCTTATTCATATTTAATCCCCAGGTTCAATTTAGTCACTAGAATAATTTTGATTTTTAAATTAATTATGAATTTTTCACTCAATCAACTACTTAAATGGTTAATTTTTACGCTGCTATTTCCTCTAGTATTTCTCAATAGTTGGCTAGCATTTTTACTTTTTAAAACTTTTCAACCTGTCGGAACAATACTTGTCTTGGCTATTTTGCTTGCATTCGTTTTAAACTATCCTGTTTCGATTCTCCAACAACGAGGAGTTAAACGCAGCTATGCAGTATCATTAGTTTTTATATTAGCATTGGTAATTATTGTTGCTCTGGGTATTACTTTAGTTCCCATTATTTTAGAGCAATTTAATGAAATGGCCAAAGTTCTTCCCCAATGGATTGATTCTAGCGAAGAAAAACTTAAAGTTTTAAATGATTGGTTTTTAAGGCACAAAATAAATGTGAATCTGAGTCATTTATTAACACAAATTACTGACCAATTACCCAATGAGATAGAGTTTGTTTCAGATAAACTTTTAAGCATTATCAGAGATACGATTGATAGTATTTCTGAGGCATTAATCATAGTAGTTATAACTTTTTATCTGTTGTTAGATGGGCCAAGAATTTGGGAGGCGATATTTAAAAAGTTACCTGGGAGTTTACCTCAACAGGTAAGCCAGTCAATTCAGCAAAACTTCCAAAATTACTTGATTGGTCAGGGAACTTTAGCTTTGCTGATGGGTGTTTCACTAACATTATTGTTTTTAGCTTTTCAAGTCCAGTTTGCTTTACTCTTCGGTTTGGGAGTTGGGCTTTTGAGCTTAATTCCCTTTGGCGATGTTGTCAGTCTTGTTGTAATAACTTTAATAATAGCCACACATGACTTTTGGCTAGCAGTGAAGGTTTTTGCGGTAGCTGTTGTCATTGACCAGTTAATTGATCAGGCGATCGCACCACGACTTTTAGGCAAGTTTACTGGACTTAGACCAATATGGGTGTTAGTTGCTTTGCTTGTAGGAACCAATGTTGGTGGAGTCTTGGGTTTGCTAATCGCTGTACCTGTAGCTGGTTTTATCAAAGATGTAGCAGATGGTTTTTCTAAACCTAGTGGTTTCGATCAACCTGTTGATGGTGATGCTGCATCAGAATTGTTAGTAGAGGAGTCAGCATCATGACTAATTTGTGAGGGGGTAGCGGGACAAGGTAATTCAAAATTACAATCTCCTGTAGAATTGCCCGCTTTTAAGCATAAGAAAAAATCGAGCTACAACGGAGATGATCACAAAAATAACTTTAGACTTGACAGACAGCTAGTCAACTTCATATCTCTGCTTATGTCTGGTTAAAAGCTCTTGATATTTCTGATTTGTCTTTGCTTGCATCCATTTGACTTTAAATATTGCTGCTGATTCAGCTTTAACAGGGTCTACTTCATAGGGTAAAATCTCTTTTTGCGAGTCCTGTTTGTATTTTCTGCCGCTTTTATGATTAGCATAACGACGAGAGCGAGTATAACCCATTTGGATAAACTTTCGTGCCATATCCGCTCCGACAAAATCATCTTGTTCTAGATAAACAAGAAACATCTCGTAGATTTTTTCACTTGACTCTCTAGCAATATCAGGAGTTTTGAACCGCCAGTAGGGAATAATTTCTGATTTGTATGGTTCTACCAAAAGTACACCCTGCTCACCCTTGCCAACACGATATAGTTCGGGATGTTGGCGAAAATCAATATTCTTAAAGTCTAAAGAATAATCAAATGGCATGATAGATTTTTATTTAGGAATAGTAAACTTTAAGAAAAAGTTCAACTTCTATCCTAGTAAAGAGATTTGGTTCTACTATGCTATCTAGCACCCAATCTGTGAACAGTGTCCTTGCGCCGGGAAATCTGCGTAAAGTGCATCACATTGCCCTCAACGTCCAGGATATGCAAGCTTCCCGCTACTTTTATGGCACAATCCTGGGTTTGCATGAACTGACAGGCGATGAAGTACCCGCAACCCTGGTGGAACTAGTTGCTTCTGGAAAAGTAGCCAACTTCATCACCCCGGATGGTACGGTCTTGGATTTATTTGGGGAACCAGAATTATCACCACCAGATCCCAATCCAGAGAAGACTTTCACCAGAGCATACCATCTGGCTTTTGATATAGATCCGCAGTTATTCGAGCAAGCGGTGACAGTAATCAGAGAAAATAAAATAGCGATCGCACATGGCCCAGTCACTCGTCCTACTGGTAGAGGAGTGTATTTTTACGATCCAGATGGCTTTATGATTGAAATTCGTTGCGATCCAGAAGCCAGTTAACTTAGGGGTAATAACAAAAGTATCTACTATGTCCGCAAAAATCACGCAAATATTTAAAGTAATTGAAGACACAATCACAAAACCACCAATTCCACACGAACCATACAAGCAATCATTGAAAGCCTGGGCGATGTATTGTTTGCGAGACAAAGGTTTTATAGTTGTTTATGCTCAAAATGCCGACTTTGCCATTGAAACTAAAGGCTTAGAAAAGCTATATTTCAAAGTTTCAAATAGCCCCGATGATTTAGATAATTCTATTAGCTGGATTGTTTGGGATAGTGCAACCAAAAATGCCAGTCTAATTCCCCAAAAAATAGACTGATGCTAAAAAATTGCTGTAACCGAATAATTCGTAATTAATAGTCTAGAGTAACCAAATTCATTTAAGGAGATAATAAAAAATCATTCCTTATTTAAGAGTAGCTACCTATCTTCTCTTAGTAAATTACGAATTACGAATTAATCAGACAACTGCTGCACAAATATTTGATGTTCTGGCGAATTTAATCCCAACTGCAACACAGCCAATACTTGCTGCATATTGCCAGCAAGTAAATCCGACCTTGATAACCACAAACCAGGAAATACTTGACTTTTGATAATTCCATCTGCGTCCACTTCTAAGGACACATATTCTCCTTGTTGCAGGCTAAACCAATTTAAATTATTTTCAAATACTTGCCAAATAATGTATTCTTTTACCCCATTACGACCATAGACTTTTTTCTTGTCATGTAAATCAATAGCAACGCTGCTAGCTGCTATCTCTATTACGAGTTCTGGCGCACCTTTGATGTAATCATCATCACTAAAACGAGATTGTCCTCTAGCTGCTGGTGTTATTAATAGCACCCCATCAGGTTGCGGTTCATTGTCTCTATCTAAGCGGACTGTTGGCTCAATTCCTAATCTCACACCAGGGGTTGATGCTTCATAAACTCCTAACCAAGTGATTGTATGACCATGTGGTTCAGCATGACTTTCAAAGCGTAAAGGGGATGCCAAGTATACAACTCCTTCAATTAATTCTGCCTTTTGATGACGGGGCATTGCTTGATAGCGTCGCTCAAATTCGTAGCGAGTGAGGTGATCGCCATTTTCTAAAGGAGGAATTCGCTGCTTGAGTGATAGGTTAACCATGATTTTCTGCTCTGGCAAGGAGTCTTACTTTATTATGGCTTGGTACATATTTTTTTGTGATCTACTGCCCAAGTTTCATCTTGTCAAAGAATCGTTAGAATTAGGTTTCTCAAATACCATTAAATGCTGTTGGGGTAACAAATTTTTGGTTTCACGCCAAACCAAACCAACCGCTTGCATTTCTTTGCGGACTTGCTTTTGAGTCATCTTGTGCAGACGTTTAATCATAATAAAGGGATTTTCACCTCGGTACTCAACCAGCACTACCCGACCACCTGCTTTAAGTCCTTTCACAATTCCTTGCATCACTTCTTGGGGATACTCAAGTTCATGGTAAGCATCTACAATCAACGCCAAATCGATACTTTCAGATGGTAAGTTGGGGTTGCTAAGGGTTGCGAAAACAGGCTCAACATTGGTGATACTTTTCTCTTTTTTGAACAACTCAATGATTTCTAACATTTCTGGCTGAATATCTACAGCCAAGACTTTACCTCTTGTTAATAACGGCGCAATGCGAAAGCTCAAGTAACCTGTACCAGCGCCAATATCTGCTACTACATCGTTAGATTTAAGGTTAAGGAGGCTGACTATTTTACTTGGCTGTTCCTCCACCTCTCGGCTTTGTCGTTCTAGCCAGCCTGCGCCTGTATATCCCATAACTTTGGCAATTTCTCGCCCCATGTAGTATTTGCCAATACCATCTGGACTATGAATTATCCGTTGTTCGTAAACTGTGGTGGATGGAGAATCTGCTCTTGCTATGGCAGTTGGCTTAACCAGCAAGCATTCAAGCATTAACAGGAAAATTACTATAAAAGGTAGGATTTTAAGCTTGTGATTATAACTCATCTTTTTTTGTATTTTAAGAAAATCTCAGTTATACCCATTCATCTTAATTCTTGATGTGGATCAAATTGCGGGGGATACCAATCCGTTTCTATCTAAAAACGTCGAGCAACTTGAATTTATTTATTAATTTGACCTTAGCGCGAAGCCCTGGAAGTGACTGATCTTTGCAAATTAGCTAGAGCGCGATTGTAATCCAAAATAGCTGTGACTCGATTACCTTCTGCTCTTGTCAGGTCATTTTCAGCAGAGATCACCTCTGTTTGAGTACCCACACCAGCTTGGAACCTCAGCCTTGCTAAATTCAGAGCTTCCTTGGCTTGATTTAAAGCCACGCTAGAAGTCTGCACATTATTTAAATTGGCTTGCAATTGAGAATAGTACTGTTCTACATCAAAGCGAATTAGGTCGCGCTGGCTACCAAATTGAGTCTCTGCGATCGCAATATTAGCTCTCGACTGAGCCGCCCTTGCTCTTGCTGCTCCCCCATCAAACAAACTGAGATTTCCTTGAATTCCCACTGAATAGCCATCAGTAATGCTGACACCATCATCATACCGATCTAGCAGATTGTAGTTACCTACCAAACTAATTTGTGGCCCTAGCTGTGAAAGTGCTTGTCGTCGCTGTTGCTCACCAATGTTACGTTGTGCTAATTGCTGTTGCAATTCTGGACGATTTTGAAGAGCTAGTACAATAGTTTCTTCTACTGTTGGCTGCCAAAGACCGGCTAACTGTACCGGATCTGCCGCAGTGATATTAACCGACTGTGCCAAACTTAACCGAGTTGCTAACCGACGACGGGCGATTTCTTGCTGTGAGATAGCATTAGTCAGTTCTTGTTGGGCGTTTGCTAAATTCACCTGAGCTTGCAGCACATCGAACCGCGTACCCACTCCAGCCTGTTCTCTCGCTTGAGTATCCCGCAAACTAGCCTGGGCATTATCCACGGCAGACTGATTAATTCGTGCTTGTTCATCTGCTTCTAGCAAATCGTAATATTCAGTGGTGACATTCAGTTCGATTTCCAAAGATGTACTCTCAACATCTAATTCATCTATCCTTAGCTGTTCCTTTGCGGCTTGGATAGTAGCTTGTCGGTTCCCAGAAGTATAGAGGTCATAATTCAGTTGTGCTGAACCATTGAAAGAGGTGCTGGCTGGAGATGAACTGCTAGTAAAACCATTACCACTGTTAGTCAAACTACTGTTAATACCAAGAGTAGGAAATAAGGCAGCTTGAGACTCGCGTAGCGACGAGCGACTGCGTTCTAGCTCTAATATGGCTACCTGTAAGTCTCGATTGTTGCGTTTTGCTAGTTCTAAAGCTTGTGCCAAACTGATTGGCACAGTTCCCTGAATCTTTACTTCCTCCGGTTTTGTAGGAAATTGCAGAGGATTGGGATTGGGGTTGAGGTAATCGGGAACCTGTACAGAGTTTGAGGAATTCTGGGGTTTTGGGGGAGTTGCTGCACTTGCTAAAGTTGGAAAAAGAATAGCGATGCCTGACGGCAAAGCTACCGCCAATGCTACGCTCACCCAGGTAGAATGCACAAATAATAAACTGAAATTCATAATCTAAATGTAGTCATTAATTAGGTTTTTTTGAGGATACATCAAGAGTTTTATATCCTGATTAACCTACAGAAATTTCAATCTTAAATTCCCCCTCAAAGGGTTGATCTTAACAAATTAGCCTACAATCAAGCCATCTTGAACTCGAATAATCCTTTTGGTTTGAGCCGCGATATCTGGTTCATGAGTGACAATCACAATCGTGATCCCTTGGTCATTAAGTTCTGTCAGCAAACTCATTACCTCATGGGAAGTTTCAGTATCTAAAGCTCCTGTTGGCTCATCTGCCAAAACTAATGCAGGTCGGTTGACCAAAGCGCGAGCGATCGCTACTCGTTGTTGTTGTCCCCCAGATAGTTGACTAGGGCGGTTAGATATGCGTCCCTCTAGTCCTACCTTTTCCAAGGCTTCTAATGCCCTTTGACGGCGTTTTGGTTTGGGTAAATTAGCGTAAACCATTGGCAACATAACGTTTTCCAGCGCTGTCGCTCGCGCCAATAGGTTAAATTGTTGGAAAACAAAACCTATCCTTTGGTTGCGAATATAGGCTAATTCATCATCATCAAAAGTCGTCAGGTTTCTGCCTTCAAAAATATAGTCTCCAGTAGTAGGACGATCCAGACATCCCAAAATATTCATGAGCGTGGATTTACCCGAACCTGATGCACCCATAATCGAGACATATTCCCCTTCTTCAATAGAGAGTTCAATTCCTTTGAGTATTGGAACACTAACTTCTCCCAAGTAGTAAGTTTTAGTAATAGATTCCATCCAGATCATTGTTGGCATAGTAGAGAGACGCGATTAATCGCGTCTGTACAAGAATTACGAATTACGAATTACGAATTACGAATTATTTAGTCGCTTCTTAAAGCAGTGATTGGATCTAATTTAGATGCGTTTCGTGCTGGAATCACCCCAGCTAGTAAGCCAACGCTCAATGAGAGTCCAAATCCAGCAATGATCGACAAGAAAGAAATGACAAAGGGAAATTTGAAAGTGCTTGCAGCTATAAAGGCTAATAAAACGCCAGTGGCCATACCAATACCTCCACCAGCAATGGAAATTACGATCGCTTCGGCTAAAAATTGATTCAGGATTGCAGAATTGGTGGCTCCTACGGCTTTGCGAATCCCGATTTCTCGCGTCCGCTCAACCACGGAAACCAGCATAATGTTGGCAATACCAATTCCACCAACCACTAATGAAATTCCAGCGATCGCTACCACCATGACTGTAAACAAACCCACAACATTAGTGAAGGTACTAACAATATCAGCTTGATTGGTCAGTCGAAAATCATCAGCTTGTGGCGGATAAATGTTGTGACGCAACCGTAAGAGATTGGTGACTTGAAACTGAGCGGCTTCTAATTGCTCCTGATTAGCACCTTTGACTAAAATTCCATTTACAGAAACGCCTACCAGGGCATTGTTCCCAACTAGTCTCTTCGACATACTAGTTAGAGGAATGAAAATCTGGTCATCTCGATCCATTGGCCCCTGAGAACCTTTAGGTTCCATCACCCCAATTACTTCATAAGCCTCTCCCTGAATGCGAATTCTCTCGCCGAGGACATTGGCACTCTGTCCAAAAAGTGTTCTTTGGACTGTAGGGCCAAGAATAGCTACCTGTGCGACAGTATCTAGTTCTTCTTGAGTAAAATATCTTCCTTGTTGGGGGTGAGTATTTCTGACTTCTGGGTAGTTCAAATCTGTGCCATAAATGGTTGTTGAGGTATTCTGTCCCCCATATACAACTTGGGCACTCCGTTGGAGATAAGCAGAAACCATCTGTGCTGATGGCGCTTGTGTAGCGATCGCCTTTGCATCTTCCCAAGTCAAAGTACTGCTAGAACCTACTCCTTGACGGACATTCCCGCTTCTTGCCGCACCCGCCAAGATTTGGATCACATCTGTACCCAATGCTTGTATCTGTTGCTCAACCCCCTTTTGCACTCCCTGACCGACAGAAGTAATGGCAATGACTGAAGAAATCCCAATAATCACGCCCAACATAGTTAAACCTGTGCGTAATTTGTTACTCCACAGAGTCTCTGCCGCCATTGTCAAAATTTCCAACAACGGTACTGTGCGGGTATTCTTAGCTTTATAAGAGCCGCTAAATATCTTAAACATAAGGTTTTATTTACAACTAACTTTAAGGGGAACCACCGCCTGAACGACCTCCGCCGCCACCGGCTCCTCTTCCTCCGCCTCCTCCTAAACCAGGAAAAACTCCTCCTCGTGGTGTTGATTGCGGACGTGATCCTGGTGGAAAACTGAGTAATACTCTCTCGTTTCCTGTCAATCCAGACTTAACTTCGGTAAAGTTATTCACGGTAACGCCAGTCTCAATGCGAGTAAACACAGGTTTGTTATCAGCTCCAGCCACAAACACACCTGTGGCATTGTTTTGGCGCACAACTGAGGCTGTTGGTACTACTAGAACATTTTCAACTTGACCGACTTGAAAATCTACTTCCACATTCATTCCAGATCGGAGTAGCCTTTGAGGGTCTGAAAGTGATACTCTCACTTCAAAACTGGTGACGTTTTGCTCTACTATTGCTTGGGCAGCGATTTGACTGACTTTACCTTCAAAGGTTTTTCCTGGGTAGGCATCTGCTTTAATCGAAACTTTTTGACCAAGGCTGATTCTGGAAATATTTGTTTCCGCTAAACTTGCGACAACTTCATTGGTTGAAGCTAGAGACAAGATTGAAGAAGAAGAAGAAGAAGCTACTTCACTACTGGCAGTTGTGGGTGTCACGAAAGCGCCTGGATCAGCAAACTTCTTTGTCACCACACCATCGAAAGGTGCGCGAATAATTGTGTCATTGATTTCGGCTTGGATGTTTTGCAGCGAACCGCGAGCAGATGTTACCTGGGCGCGGGCTGCGTCAATATCTTCTTGGCGCGTTCCGGCTTTCACAAGTGCTAAAGCTTGCTGTCTTTGCTTCACCACAGCTCGTGCTTGCTCAATATCTTCTGGACGTGACCCGGCTTGTTGCAGAGCCAGTGCTTGCTGTGCTTCATTTACACTAGCTTGAGCGCTGTCACGATTGGCACGGTTTTGGTTAAGAGTCTGAAGGGAAATACCACCTGCATTGTAAAGTTGCTGATTACGAACCAAATCATCTTCTGCTTGGCGAAGGGAGGCTTGAGCGCTTTGCAAGCGTGCCCGTGCTTGGGCAATATCTTGAGAGCGATTGCCTGCTTGTACCTTTTGCAGATTCGCCTGGGCTTCGTCTAATACTCCTTGGGCTTGAGCAATATCTTGAGGGCGATTACCTGCGATCGCCTTTTGCAGATTTGCCTCGGCTTGTGCCAATTGTCCTTGAGCAGAGGTGAGTTGCCCCCGGAGGTTGGAATCATCCATGTAAGCTACAATCTGTCCTTGTTTGACGAGATCCCCTTCCTTTGCCAGCAGTGTTTTCAAGATGCCTGAATTTTTCGGGCTGAGGTTGATTGACCGCTCAGGCTTCACCGTTCCGTTCGCTGAAACTGTGATTGTTAAACTCTGCCTTTCTACAGGTCTTGTCAGCACCCGACCTCTGGCTTCTTGACGGGAAACAACGGCTACTTGGTAATAAACTGCATAGCCAATTCCCCCTAAAAGGCAAAGGGCAATTAGCCAAGAGAGCCAATTACGCCTGCCCTTTTTTTTCTTTACCTCTGGAACTAAAATTGGTGAATCTACGGCATCTGATGTATCAATTTTCATATCTAAATTTGTCTATAAAGAACGGCTACCGAGCTAGTTATTCACGGCTAAAACTATAGCCTGGTAGCCCTATACTGACAATAATTTTGAGTTTTTGGTGTTTTAAAGGTTTATTTGCAGTACCAATCCACTAGGAAGTCTGAAGTAATCATCACGCACTCTCACTAATCTCCCAGATGGAACAATTTCCTGATTGGGAAGAAGAATGTCCCCGTTGGGAAGTCTAAAATAACCTTGATTACGCAGTCTGACTATGGATCTAGCAGGAATAATTTGCCCATTGGGATATCTAATGTCACCATTACCAAGTCTGACTACTCTGCTATAGGGTTGGTTGTCACGGTTCCAATTGCCTTGGTTTCCAGGGTTTCTGACTTCTCCGGGATAGGGTCTGCCGTTACGGTTCCAATTGCCCCAGTTTCCAGGGTTTCTGACTTCTCCAGGATAGGGTCTGCCGTTACGGTTCCAATTACCCCTGTCTCTGGGGTTTCTACGTTCTCTATAGTTGCGTCTGCCGTCGCGATCCCAATTTTGATCGCGATCGCCAACAACGTAGACTTTCGTCTGGGCACTTGCAGGCGCAGTCAAGAGAGTAGGGACAATGACCAGGGCAGCAGCAGCAGCTAAGACTATTGATACACGGTTTGGTTTCAACATAGAATTGACTCCTTATTTGCATTGAAGTTCTATTTTGCTGAGGTTTGAATTCAGCACATCAAAGTGTTTAATATTTACCTCATCGTATAAATTCATACATAATAATTATTGATCAAAAAGTTCAAACCGATGTATGACGAAAGTCACTAGTAATTCCACGCTGATGTATGACCAAAGTCACCAATTTTTTTAATGGGGAGTGGCGAGCAGAGGGGGTAAGGGAGAATAATTAATGGCCAATAAATACCTAACCCCTTTGATTTAATCCTGGCTTGGTGCAATTCCTTGCCAGACAATATCCACAAGACTCTGGACAAATAGTGATACTTCTGTGGCACGATCTCCAGAATTTAATGGTAATTCGGTAGTTGATGTACTGACTTGAGACGATATCTGCTCTAAGAAAACGTAGTTCATCAGCGATCCTAGTAAGATATGAGCCACTGTCTGGGGATCGCAAAGGCGAAGCCGGCCTTGGTTGATCTCATGCTCTAGGAAAGCAGTCAGTACTTTGACATCTCGCATGGGCCCTGGTTCTTTACCTCCAAGTTGTGGGAGCGCATTGCCTCGCGATCGCAGCATCATGATTAGAGGCAGCGCCTCACGATGGAATTCCATAATCTGGAGACAAATATTGATTAGGTTTTCTTTGAGATTGCCTTTGCCACAAAGAGATTCCAACTCGTTCACCCAGAGGGGTTTTTCTGGAATTCCCATCGCTGCAAAAAATAATTCTTCTTTGGTTGAGAATCGCTTGAAAATTGAAGCTTCAGAAATACCAGCCTGTTGAGCAATTTCTAAGGTTGAAGCACCAAATCCTTGTTGTAGGAAAACTTGACGGGCTGCTTCTAAGATTTGCTGATTGGTGATTCTGGGTATACGAGCCATAAATAAGTAAGTGATTACTTATTAATATATTGCTTTTATTATGGGGATGTCAAGAACTAATGACGTAAGATTTTGCTGCCGTCAACAGCGGAGATCGTTTAAGCTAGCTGAAAGATTCTTTGATTAGTGGCTTAAAGGCGGTAGTGTGCCTAAACATGTTCGTTTGATTTCTTTTCTAATGGTTTGTAGTTTGTGGAGTATGCCAAAAGCCGCTAACGCGCAGGCATTAATACCCCATACACTGCAACTAGATGGTACAAAGTTAGAGAAACAGGGGTTGAGCTTGGCACAAGAGGCGGCTCAACTAGCTCAGTTTCAACAGGTTGAATTAGCTTTGCCACGAGCGCGGCTGGCTAGTCAACTGGCTCCTAAGAATGATAAAGTGTGGTTGCTCTTAGGTGGATTGCAACTACAAACTAAAGAGTTTGACGGGGCGATCGCTAGCCTGAAAAAAGCGCAATCTATCAACCCCAAAAATGGTGATATTTTGTTTGCTTTGGGTTCAGCAAATTTTCAGCAGAAAAATTACCAAGCAGCTGTTGTCAATTACCAAGATGGTTTGAAGTTAAAACCCAATGATCCAGAAGGGTTGTTTAATTTGGGTAATGCTTACTATCTGCTGGGTCGATTGCCAGATGCGATCGCACAGTACGATAAAGCCGTTTCCCAAGATAAAAAATTCTGGCCAGCCCTTAACAATATTGGCTTAATCAACTACGAACAGGGTGATATCCCCGGAGCAATTAAGCGATGGCAATCTGCTGTAACCCTTGATAAGCAAGCGGCAGAACCTTTATTGGCCTTGGCAGTGGCACTGTATACTAAAGGCGAGCGCCAACAAGGACTAACCTTGGGAGAAGCCGCACTCCGTATCGATTCGCGCTATGCTAATTTGGATTTTCTCAAAGAAAATCTCTGGGGCGATCGCCTACTGTCTGATACGAAAAAATTCCTAGAATTACCCCGTATTCAAGCAGCCCTACAGCAACGAGAAAACTCATTATCAGCCCCTGAAAAACAGCCTACCCAATAATAGAGTTAGGAGTTACGAGTTGGGAGTTAGGAGTTAAAAGTCAATATTTCAACTCATAACTCAGCACTCATAACTCATAACTTTCTTATTACCACTTGCCTAACAGTACCTTTTCGTAGTACATCTATACTAACTAAAGACAGGAATTAGTCGCTCAAAAACATTTGCGGGCGAGTATTCCTGAAATAAGTCGTCAATTCTCAGTGTTCATCTGTGGGTAGAAGTGCGATGATTTGGTCAACAAACTGTTGATGGTCAACAACTGGTTTAGAAATGTAGCCATCAGCGCCGCTTTGTTTGAGAAAGTTCTCGCGATCGCCTTCCATAGCATGTGCCGTCACCAAAATAACAGGTAAATTTGCTGTTTTTGGATCAGATTTTAACATTTGTGTAATTTTGATTCCATCAACAGATTTACCTTGGTAAACGCTTCTAGACAGGGAAACATCCATCAAAATCAGGTCGGCTTCTCCTGATTGGGCAATTTTTATTACTTCTTCGACATTTTCAGTGTGTTTCACACCCAAGCCGCCACGCTTGGACAAAATTTTGGAAAAAACACGAGCATTAATTAGATCGTCTTCGACAATTAAAACAGTTTTCATGAGAATTTTAGTTATAGAGGTAGAGGTAAGGGGATTAGGCAATTCAAAATTCAAAATGAGAAAGTGCAGTCATGGCAAGTATCCTGGCTATGGAGTCTATACAAATTAAGTGTGCAGCAGATTATCATTCGATTAAAATAGCTACCTGCTATCTGTTTCCTTTTTAATAGTGAATGTACATCCTTGTCATCAAGGATGATACTACTGCTTTTTCTTTTATGACTGTCAATATTTTGTTAGGAATCCCATTTCATCCGTTATGCTGTGGTTGCTGCAATATTGAGTTCCGCCGGCTTTAGTGTAGTTAAATTTCAGGGAAAAAACTCATGGCAAAACAGTTAAACCTTCTCTCAACGGGACAGGTAATTACAACAGCCCTGCACACCGAGATGCAACGGTCTTATCTAGAATATGCCATGAGCGTGATTGTCGGGCGAGCGCTACCAGACGTGCGTGATGGCTTAAAACCAGTGCATCGTCGCATTTTGTATGCAATGCACGAACTCGGTTTAGTACCAGATAGACCCTATCGAAAATGTGCCCGCGTAGTGGGTGATGTGTTGGGTAAATACCATCCTCACGGCGACCAATCAGTTTACGATGCTTTAGTCAGGCTGGTGCAGGATTTTTCTAGCCGCTATCCTTTACTAGCAGGACACGGTAACTTTGGCAGCGTCGATAATGACCCGCCAGCGGCGATGCGTTACACAGAAACGCGCCTCGCACCCATCAGTCATGAGGGAATGCTGACAGAAATTGGCGAAGAGACTGTGGAATTTGTCGGGAACTTTGATAATTCCCAGCAAGAACCAACGGTGCTACCTGCTCAATTGCCGTTTCTGTTGCTCAATGGCTGTTCTGGTATTGCCGTGGGAATGGCAACGAATGTTCCACCACACAACTTGGGGGAAGTTGTCGATGGGTTAATTGCCTTAATCGACAATCCAGATTTGCCAGATGAAAAATTATTTGAACTAATTCCAGGGCCAGACTTTCCCACTGGTGGAGAAATAGTTGGTGAGGCGGGAATTCGGGAAGCATACACCACAGGTAAAGGTGGAATTCTAGTGCGGGGAGTCGCAACTCTGGAGGAAATTCCAGCCGCGAGGGGAAGCAAGCGACGGACGGCAATTATCATTACAGAATTGCCATATCAAGTGAATAAGGCTGCCTGGATTGAGAAGGTAGCCGACTTAGTAAATCAAGGACGCTTGCAAGGAATTTCTGATCTTCGGGATGAGAGCGATCGCGAAGGGATGCGGGTGGTAATTGAACTCAAACGCGATACCAATCCCCAAGAAGTTCTCCAGCATTTGTATCACCAAACTGCTTTGCAAATGACTTTTGGGGCGATTCTCTTAGCAATAGTGAATGGACAACCCCGACAGTTAAGTTTGCGTCAACTGTTGCAAGAGTTTTTGAGTTTCCGAGAAGAGACACTCAACCGTCGCTACAATTACGAGTTGGGTAAGGCCCAAAGTCGTGTGCATTTGGTAGAAGGTTTACTCAAAGCACTATCTAATTTGGATCAAGTAATTGAAATTTTGCGGCAAGCTCCCGATGGAAGTACGGCAAAAATTAACCTTTGTAGCCGACTAGATTTGAGTGAGGTACAAGGAGATGCAATTCTGGCTATGCCGTTGCGTCGCCTCACCAGTTTAGAACAGCAAAATTTGCAGCAGGAATTTGAGCAGCTAAGTGAACAAATTGGCTTGTTGGAGCGGTTACTGAACGATCGCCGGGAATTGCTCAAGGCGCTGAAAAAAGATTTGCGATCGCTCAAGCGCAAGTACAGCGATCCCCGGCGTACCAAGCTAGCACCCACCAGCACTGATACAAGAATACAAGAGGACAAGGGTAAAAAAAGACAAGGAGTAGAGGAAGAAGAGGAACTTAAATCTTCTGAACCGGCAGAGGAAGCGGTTTTAGAATTTACCCAACGAGGTTATGTCCGTCGCACCCAGCCATCTGGGAGAAAGTCAAAAGGTGAAAATGGTCTGCATGATAATGACTTCATTATCCAAACTGTTTTAACTGACACAGAAAAAGACTTGCTAATACTAAGCGGTGGTGGCAAAGTCTATCCTGTGAAGGTGGGAGAAATTCCTCCCACCACTGGACGTTCTCCACGGGGAAAACCTTTGATTACTATGCTTAGTAGTACTGCTCAAGGTGCTCAAGAAGCTGTGGTCAGCCGCTTTTTACTGCCGGAAAATCTCGAAACTAAGCAGATGATTCTCCTAACAAAACAGGGACGGATTAAGCGTCTGTCTCTGGGAGAATTTACTAACTTGACTCGACGCGGAATCACCATTTTGAAGCTCAAAGACGATGATGAATTGTCATTTACCCAGTTCAACGCTCCAGGGGAGCATCTGATTTTAGCTAGTTCAGGTGGGCGAGTGTTGCGCTTTGCAGTCAATGATGAACAATTACCGATCATGGGTCGCACTGCGATGGGTTTACAAGCATTTCGGTTATTGAAAAATCAGCAAATGGTTGGCTGTGTCACTGTCGGTAAAGATGACCAACTGCTGCTAGTTACTCAAGAAGGATATGCCAAGCGGATGGCTGCGAGTCAGTTGAGAGCGGCTAATCGCGGTGATTTAGGCACGCAAGCGCTGAAATTTGCCAGTAAAACTGACAACCTAGCTGGTATGGTCATAGCGATGCCTTCGGCGGGCTACGCCAACGCCTCTGGCGAGGTAGCTTTGGTGACGAATAAAGAACGGGTAGTGCGGATACCTGTGGAAACAGTGCCTATTTTAGGTAGAGATGTGAAAGGTGAAAGCATTCTCCAACTCAACCGCGATGAAAAAATCATCACCGTTGCCGAAGTGCGATCGTAAATCAAGGTGAGTTTCTATTCTTGTAGGTATTCTTCTAGGTTTACCTCGTTCCCAGTCTCCGGCTGGGAATGCCTTTTTAGAGGCTGCCGCCTCCCGAATTGGCGGCAGAAAATATTGAGGTGGATGGTGCTTATTTAAGCACCATCCACCTCAATACGGTTCGGACAAGGTTTTTTGATGAAAATCATAGATCACAAAAACGCGATAAATCCCCGTCTCTTCCCTTAACCGAACCGTATTGCCATCCACCTATGAAACAAAAGTTTTGCATTTTGTTTCATCCATATTTTTAAGTATTTTTGACTATACATATCTCTAATTTTTCATCGCAAAATAATAAACTTATTGAAAATAAAGCAATACAAATCAATATTTGATAATTGCTCTCAATAAAAATAAGATTGTCTCTGACGATAAAAATTCATGTAACACTCAGTAAATCTAACTGAAGGCTGATGTTTTAATCTGTATAAATAGCTATCTCTGTTTATGTCAAGATATGGAAACAAAAGTATAAATAATGTTGCCTTTATAAAAATATTTGTTATATTAGTTTACATAAGGCAATAAACCTTAAAAATTAAGTTTGGAGTCTCAACCATGACAAATGCAACCACAACAAAAGTTACTAATCCTGTAATTGAAGATCGCAACGCTTGGCGCTGGGGCTTTACCCCACAAGCAGAAATTTGGAACGGTCGTTTGGCAATGATCGGCTTTTCAGCAGCAATTTTGGTTGAGGTTTTTTCTGGACAAGGCTTTCTACACTTTTGGGGCATCCTGTAAGTTTTAATATCTAAGATGACCTATAAATAAAAAAACCTGGAGTGCTAATTCACTACCAGGTTTTTTATTTGTCACTTATCATTTATCATTTGTCAGTTGTGCTTTGTTTATTCACTAATGACCAATGACGAATTGACTACCGAATATATTCCTTGAGAACGCTGTTACGATTTGGATGGCGTAACTTGCGGAGTGCCTTCGCCTCAATTTGACGAATGCGTTCGCGGGTAACGTTGAAAATCTGCCCGATTTCTTCAAGGGTCTTCATCCGACCATCGTCCAAGCCGTAACGCAGTCTGAGAACATCGCGTTCACGAGGACTGAGACTGTCAAGGACTTTTTCGAGGTCTTCGCGCAGAAGATTTTTGGAAACTTGGTCTTCTGGCGTTTCACCATCGGATTCAATAAAATCGCCCAATCGAGAATCTTCTTCTTTACCAATAGGCGTTTCTAATGAAATAGGCAACTGGGCAGACTTAGCAATAAAACGCAACTTCTCAATGGTCATTTCCATCCGAGTAGCGATTTCTTCTTCAGTTGGTTTACGACCCATTTCTTGAGACAGTAACTTGGTAGTTTTCTTAATCCGAGAGATGGTTTCGTATAGGTGAACTGGAAGGCGAATTGTGCGGGATTGATCTGCGATCGCGCGGGTAATTGCTTGACGAATCCACCATGTAGCGTATGTAGAAAACTTATAACCTTTTTCGTGGTCAAACTTTTCAGCGGCACGAATCAAACCGAGACTGCCTTCCTGAATTAAGTCCTGGAACGACAAACCACGATTCATGTACTTCTTAGCAATTGAAACTACAAGACGGAGGTTAGATTGCACCATCTTGTCTTTCGCCCTGCGACCAACATGGAGGCGATAACGAAAAGCTGGTAGTGGCAGTTGTACTGCTTCTGCCCATTCGCTATCTCGAGGATCGCGATCCAACTGTTCTGAAAGTCTTTCGCGTACTCTCTCTAATTCCAGTAAATCGGCTATTTTCCGCGCCAATTCAATTTCTTCGTCTGCCCGCAACAGACGAATTCTACCAATTTCTTGCAAGTAAAGCCGAATTGAATCTTCGGTATAGTGCTTTTTCTTGCTTTGTGTCCGACGACGCGATTTAGCGGCTTTTCCAGACTTTGCGTCGTCCTCATCAGACTGAGGCTCTAAAAATTCATCGTCACCTTCATCGATGATCAGCAAGTCCTCTTCATCGTCTATTAAGAGTTCTTCTAACTCGAGCTCAGGCTGATTCATTATTTCTAGGTCAGGCTGATATATGCTTTCGAGTACGTTGTTAGCCTGGTTCATGCCGCGTTCCTCATGCTCCTTGCAGAATCAATTACTCAAGATGTGTTTACTGCTCTTTTAAACGAGCTATTTGTCAACCGAAAATAATCTTTTTGGCAGATTTGCCAGATATATTTTCGGGCGTTTTAAACCTCCAGTTGGAGGGTTTTTTACTTTAGTTTAAGCCATTACTAAAAGTGACTTGCTCATCTTAGTAAATGTTATATGTGTTGCTATCACACACTGCTTTCAACTAACTGGTCAAAAAAAAGACTCGCCTTTATCAAAAAATTTGCCACTCTATACTAATGAATTCAGACTGTTGGCAGATTTTCCTATAAAGACTCTTCCGATTGTAGCCTGTTTCACAGAAATTGCACTCTTTTTGTGTATTAATCATGATCTTCTAAAGCAATTATTAGCCACTATTACCAAAAAGATATTAAAAACGGGAGTTATACCCTTAAATTTTTCTCCACTTTTCGGAATTGCAGTGACCTGCTTATTACATTACAAAGTAAGTACGTTTGCTTTTGCCGAATTTCATGTATTTTACACAACATTAATTACTTAGGAAGAGTGCATTTTATGTTAACTCAGACAATTCGTCTTAATCTACCCATTTTTACATTTCCTTCACAAATTACGCATTCCTTAGACTAAACCGGGTCTTAACCTTGGGTAAATACAACAAGGGTGGTGGTGCTTGCCTTAAAGCAGTTAACCTTCCGCAGACTAATTACCTTAACTGAGGAGTTGAGGCTGGGGCGGAATCGACCTGATAGCAGATCAATTTAGGTTGAACTAATTCGGTCTTATTCACACGTTAGCGCACTGTGGCGATTTCAGCCCTATGAAACTTGACAAACTTTTCTTATTGTATACAAGGATATTTTAATCAATTCAAAAACAATTTGTCCTGCGAACTCGCCAGTATAGTCTTATTTAAGGCAAAAGTTCATTAGATACATACGATACAATAGCGATCTCCACGGCAGTACATGAAGATATTAACAAGTTTGCTGCCAGTTGGTGTCTGCTTCCAGTAGGCATTACCTCGAACAAAGATAACCCAGAAGATTGTCTGATGATTTGGTTACAAACTTTGCTTGCGTAAGTATGTTGTAAACTTCAATACTTTTATTTCGGTAAGCTTCTGTCATCTTATTATGAGAAATCCTCAAGATACTTATTAATTGCTGTTTGATAGATGAGATTCAGTTATTTTCTTAAAGCATAACAAATGTGTTTTTAGGTGGTGGGCGAAATGAATCAACCAGTCACTGCAAAGATTATTATCTTAACTAAATTTCCAAAAAAGTTGGTAGTTTAGCTAACACTAGAAGATTGAACTTTTGTAAAATGTTGACAAGAAGCAAATTATATGTATATTTGCCAACTGAAAAATTTAGAATTTTTGTAGTTATGTAGTACTGACCTACCACACAAGTAGTAGGTCAACCTAAATTTTTTTAATTGATTGTTAGCGTCTAGTTAAAAGCCAGGGTGGCTTTCAAGTCTACCCCTAGCGAAAGCTGGAAACTATGAGCAATGCTTGAACTACCGTGGTGTTGGGGTGGTGTTTAAACTTGCGGGAAAATTAGGTGGCAGAAGTACCTGGTCAACTACATGAACGATGCCATTGCTAGCTGGGATGTCTGGCTGAGTCACTTTAGCGTTGTTGACTGTGATTGAATTGCTAGCACGATCAACCGTGATTTTAACGGGATTACCCTCAACTGTTTTAACTTGTCCAGAAGTCAATTGCTGGGAGGTAATTCCCCCAGGTATAGCATGGTAGGCTATAAGCCTGACTAATTGTTGTTTGTTTGCTGGCTGTAAGAGTTGGTCTAAAGTAGCTTTTGGTAAAGCAGAGAAAGCGGCGTCAGTAGGAGCAAATACTGTGTAAGGGCCTGGTGCAACCAATTGTTCAGTTAAGCCCGCAGCTTGCACTGCTTGGATGAGAGTTTTAAACTGTCCTTGACTAGCTGCGGACTTTGCCAGTTCTGCTAAATTTTGGGTTGCAGTTGTGCTGTTAGGAGTTGGCGTGACGGGAGGGACAGTTGTTATGGGGGTTTGGGCAACGGGAGGAACAGTTGCGGTGGGAGTTTCTGTGACAGGTTGAGCGCAGGCAGACAGAGCAACCAAACTACCTATGCCAATAATATTGAACAATGCTTTTCGTACTATGCCTTTGCTCGCTTTCATAGCTTTGTGTCGAATCCAATTAAATAGGGAATTATTAACAATAGTTAATGAATTTATGGATATAGTCACTCATCTAACGACATAGTTTGTAGTCTGAAAAATATTAATACAAAAACTTATCTATTTCCTAGTTTGACATCAGCCAAAAGAGGTATTTTTTTATAGCAATTTTGGATATAAAAAAGGTAATGGGTGAAAACCTATCACCCATTACCTTTGTCAAAAATTCTCAGAGTAGTAGCAGGGAATTGATATTAGATATCTAAATCAGTGAAGTTCAGTTTAGAACCATAGGTTTCGATGAATTCTCGTCTGGGTGCGACGCGATCGCCCATTAAAATTGTGAAGATGCGATCAGCTTCGGCAGCGTCCTCAATTTCGACTTGCTTCATTTTGCGGGTTTCTGGGTTCATTGTGGTGTCCCAGAGTTGTTGTGGCATCATTTCACCCAAACCTTTGAAGCGTTGGATGGTATAGTTGGCGTTAGCAGGAAATTTGGCGATCGCTTGATTTTTTTCGCGATCGCTATAGCAGTACTCATGATTACGTCCCCGTTCTACTTTAAACAATGGGGGACAAGCAATATAAATAAAGCCTTGTTCGATCAGTGCCCGTTGATATCGATAGAAGAATGTTAACAACAAAGTTCGAATGTGCGCTCCATCTACGTCAGCGTCAGTCATGATGACTATGCGGTGATAACGCAGTTGGGTGGAATCGAATTCATCACCTTTGACACCTAAACCAAGTGCTGTAATTAACGCTTGAACTTCGTTATTTTTATAGATTTTGGCATCGTCGGTTTTTTCAATATTGAGAATTTTACCACGTAGAGGCAAGATAGCTTGAGTCCGGCGATCGCGTCCTTGTTTGGCACTTCCACCTGCTGAGTCCCCTTCCACGATGAATATCTCAGATTCGCTGGGGTCACGAGAACTGCAATCTGCCAATTTACCAGGTAATGGCGAAGATTCCAGTACAGATTTGCGCCGGACCAACTCTCGCGCATGACGCGCTGCTTCTGCGGCTTTGAAAGCTTGGATAGCTTTATCTAAAATTGAGTCTGCGATCGCAGGATGAAATTCTAGGTACTCGGTGAGAACTTCTCCCACCAAAGAATCAACAATTCCTCGAACTTCGGTGTTACCAAGTTTAGTCTTAGTTTGTCCTTCAAATTCTGGATCTGGGACTTTAACGGAAATTACCGCAGTCAAACCTTCGCGGACGTGTTCGCCACTGAGGTTAGGTTCATTCTCTTTAATTTTATTGCGCTTACGGGCGATCGCATTTAATGTCCGAGTCAAAACCGCCTTCAATCCTTCTAAGTGCGTACCACCATCCACCGTGCGAATATTGTTAGCAAAACCTAGAACATTATCCGTGTAAGCATCAGTACACCATTGTAAGGAAACTTCCACTTGTACGTTGTTGCGTTCTCCCTGCACATAGATAATTTCTTCATGCAGCGGCTGCTTCTCGCGGTTCATGTAGGCGATATATTCTTTAATACCACCCTTGTAATTGTAGGATTCTACTTTCGGTGTATCGCTTTTTAGTAGTTCTAAACGGTGGTCAGTAAAGGTAATTTTGACACCTGCATTCAGATACGCCAATTCCCGTAGGCGACCTGATAAAGTGATGTAATCAAACTCAATGCTAGTTGTAAAGATTTGAGTATCTGGCTTAAAGGTGACAGAAGTTCCAGTTCTAGCTTCTTTGTAAGGCTTTACTTGCAGTTCACTAACTGGGATACCCCGTTCATAGCGTTGGAGATGAACTTTTTTATCTCGCCAAACTGTAACTTCTACAACCTCAGATAGGGCATTAACAACAGAAATACCAACCCCGTGCAAACCTCCAGAAACTTTGTAGCCACCGCCGCCAAACTTACCACCGGCGTGCAATACTGTCATCACGGTTTCCAAAGCCGATTTCCCGGTGCGTGAGTGAGTATCGACGGGAATACCGCGACCATCATCTGTTACAGTCACGGAACCATCAGCGTTGATATCCACTTCTATATGAGTGCAATGACCCGCCAAAGCCTCATCGATTGAATTGTCCACCACCTCGTAAACTAAATGGTGGAGTCCTCGCGGCCCAGTGGTACCGATGTACATTCCTGGTCTTTTGCGGACGGCTTCCAGACCTTCCAGAACTTGAATCTGATCGGCACTGTAACTGCTCGTCATGTAAACTCTCCTGATGCGTGGGGTTGAAATCGCCTAAAGGCAAATAAAAGTAAAAACACTCCAAAATTGTAACACAAAAGCCTTGCTGGCGTCTGTAGGGCATTTTCAAGAGAAGTTTATACTGGGGTTGCAGTACCGTATAAGAGGGGCATAGGAGCAAGGGAAGAAAACTAATGACTAATGACTAATGACTAATGACTAAATTAATTGTGATTTGTGGGGCGACGGCAACAGGTAAGTCGGGTTTGGCTTTGGCTTTGGCGATGGGGTTGGGTTCTGTGATTCTTAGTGCTGATTCTCGTCAAGTTTACCGTGAGTTTGATATTGGGACGGCGAAACCAAGTGTGGCTGAACAAAAATTGGTGCCGCACTATTTAATAGATATCTGCGATCCAATAGACATGATGACAGTAGCAGACTACCAGGAACAAACACAAGCCTTAATTGCTTCTGTTGATGTTACACCACTGTTGCTAGTTGGTGGGACTGGTTTATATATCCGTTCCATTGTCCAAGGGATGAAAATCCCTAGAGTTGCACCACAAACAGAATTGCGATCGCAGCTTGAATCTCTTGGTCAAACTCAACTCTACGTAATGTTACAACAAGTTGATCCAGTTGCTGCACAAAAAATTCATGCTAATGATTCAGTGCGAACTTTAAGAGCTTTAGAGGTATATTATGTTACTGGGTGCCCCATTTCAGAACAACAAGGGGAGAATCCACCGAATTATCCGATTTTGCAAATTGGTTTAGATTGCGATGTTGAAAAGTTGGATGCTCGGATTAAACAGCGTACTGAGCAAATGATAGCAGATAATTTCGTCGCTGAAGTGGAGTATCTTTGTCAAAAATATGGCGCTGATTTGTCTTTGTTGAATACTTTGGGCTATCAAGAAATTAAGCAATATTTGGCTGGGGATATTTCCTTAAATGAAGCAAAAGAATTAATAGTTTTGCATACACGACAATTTGCCAAGCGACAACGCACTTGGTTTCGCGCCTATCCAAAAATTGAATGGTTTGATGCGAATGATCCTGATTTATTAGAGAAGGTTTGGCATCGTATAAATAAGTTTATAAGTTGCACGAGTTAGTGAGATTTTTTTACTCATGCAAAGACGTAAAAAAACTTTGCGTCTTAACAGCGAGTGTTTTATAGAGTGTCGGGATCTACGCCCATAGCCCGTAGCCTATCTGCTAGTAATTGGGTGCGTTGTTCTGCTTGTTCGGCGCGTTGTTGTTTAGCAGATGCAAAATTATCCACAGGTGTATCATTTTCAGTGACTAGCTGGTTGGCATCTGGCACATAGTAATCATCATCATTGATTAGAAGTTGCTGAACCATGATTTTATCCAGTCTTTAAGAGCATTATTTCTAGGTTAGTTTATTTTTTGAAGCAGAGGAGTGTATATGATTAATATGGGACATTTTTGTTTAAGATTTATATGAATTTAGTTTAGATAATGTGCTTGCATCCGATATATCTTATTTTCACATATTATCTGATCTGGTATTTGATATATGCTTTTACTTAAAATAGTTAAAAATATAAGTGCTTTATTTACATCGTTTTTCGGGTTATGATATTGATTAAAGGTTTTTAATACTTGAAGCTGATAGATTAAATATCGATCGCTTCCTATTCGGTTATGCCAATAATTGGTTAAGATTAGTGTGCTCGCTCTCTCAGACGATCAAATCTGTGTTTTTACTCCCACATCCTTTGAACTAGATATGCATTAAAAAATTAACAAAGGCATCGTTTAAACTATTGCCTCAGTGGCTGCCTGGACTTAAGAAATTGAAAGCCCGCGTAGACAGTTAAAGTCTCTTCTGGGGGCGAATTCTATTTGCTAGGGCTTTTTACAAAAATCTAAACTTACTGATGGGGATGTAGAAACCTCATCTTCAACAAAGTAAGATGAGGTAGTTCATTCATATATTTTGTAGCAGATACTTGTGGAAAAGCAAATGCTAGATGTAAATTTTGTTATGAAAGTTGGCGATCGCGTCCGCGTTAAAGATTCGGTAGTAGTGTATCATCATCCTGAACATCGGAATCAGCCTTTTGACATCAAAGGTGAAGAAGGAGATGTAGTAAATATTGCCACCCAATGGCGAGACAGACCCGTAAGCGCTAATCTGCCGATTGTAGTCCAGTTTAGTAAAAAGTTTAAAGCCCATTTACGTGAAAATGAATTAGAAGTCATTTAGATGACTCATCGGCGGCGAAACCACTGGAAAATATTCAGTTCGCCGCGCATTCTTTTAAGCTCTTGGCGGTGCTGTTCTGCTGTTGTATAATACCATTCACAATAACGCTCAAACTCTGACCGGGAACGAACTTCGTGATAGAACTGGTGGGTTGTTTGGTAAGTAGCAAAAGCTTCTTCAACTTGGGGTTGAGGGGATGGGATAATATAGGGTAAATTTTTAGACATAATTTTAAGAGTGCTAAGTGCTAAGGTATTTAAAAATTAAAACTCTGCGACTATTGAAATTATAGCTATTGGCGATACGCGACTATAAAATCTTGTGAGTAATGCTGTTGAGCCTGTTTGCGTGATGCGATAGCTGATTATTTTTTAGGGGATGATGGGAGGGTTTGACGGATTTTACCGAAGTTAAATGTATGTGGGACAGATTGGCTTAGTCTTGGGCGTAAAGATTTGTCGTTGATGACAAAGATGTTTGTAATTATCTCCATTCATTTGTCTTCAAGGAATCCTGTGAAAATAGTATTCTTTGGATAATTATCTTCAGTTGAATGGTGGCTGCCAGACGCTTGAGTTTTACGGGTTTTCTCAAATATTCATTTTTAATCGAAAGTTATACGAACAACAAGGCTCTGGATTATCGCTTAGTATTGTTCAGCATATAGCGAAATTATATGGTGGTGAGTTTATGATCAATAGCATTCCTGATCAAGGAACTATATAATTATCACTCTTTCAGAGCCAACCTCGTAAGCGATAGACAAAAGAACCAATATACTCTTTTAAAGCGCTGGTAAATTGGTTTAAGTTGTCGGTATCAGGTAATAAATTCAATATAGCGCCTTTGGGAGTGCTGCCGAGTTCTTGGAGTTCACCCTCACTAACTATAAAGTCAGTGGGTGCAGGAATAGCATTAATTCCTTGACGTTGAAAAATTCTAAGCGATCGCGGCATGTGCATCGCCGAAGTAACTAATAACACCTGATTGATGCCACGTGATTCCAAAATTTTTCGGACATTCACTGCATTTTGATAAGTATTAAGAGATTCAGGTTCCTGAACAATCGCTTCAGATGGAATACCAATAGATGTGAGTACTGTTGCCATATCTGCCGACTCTGATGAACCGCTTCCACGCCAATCAATGCGACCCCCACTGAGGATAATTATAGGCGCTCTTTTTTGGCGATACAGTTGTGCGGCATAAATTACGCGATCGCCTGATTCACTCAAATCGACGGTAGGTCTGGGGGGAAACGCTGATTTGGTTGCGCCACCTAAAACCACAATTGCTTCTGCAACTGGTATTTGGGCGGGTGGCAGATTTTGCCATTCTAGCGATCGCACGAGTGATTTAGCAATCCAACCATTACTGCAAAATAGCAATAAAGTTAGGGCAAAAGCAATTGCGATCGCCGCAGTGCGCGGTCGTTTCCACAACGTGATTAATGCTACTACCAAGCTCACGCAGGCTAATCCTAGTGGATAAAAAAATAGTGGCAGTAATTTGGATAGATATAAAAACATATTGGGGAATAGAGAATGGGAAATAGGGAGATGAGGGAGATGAGGAAGAAGAACTATTGATTATTGCCCGATATCCAATGCCCAATGCCCCATTCCCAAATTATTACTTTTCCCAAAACCTGAGATTGATACTACTTCCAGGAGTGCGACGATAACGGCGGGCACTTCTTCTTGTTTGCCGTTTGTTGATCCTATCGTTCGTTGGTTCAACTTCGCCCTCCTCTGATTCTTCAACTTGCAGCTGAGTTCTAGTTTCTTCCTTACTTCCCCACCAAGCAGTAATCCAGCCTCCAGCTAAAGCACCTATTCCACCTAGTAAGATACTCATGGGTGCTGGATACCCCAAATACACAAAGCCAAGCATGAAAAATAACCAGTATTTCAATCCTGTATCCACGCCATCAGAAGAGGCTACAGTTGGAGGCTGGGGGCTATTATTGGTTACATTTGTGATCCAGCTTAAGATGAAACCGCCCATGATACCTAAAAAGATGCTCAGGGCTGGTGCAGAGCCGGTCATTATTAATATAAATGTTAAAAATGCCCCAAATAACAACTGAGAAAAGAAGCTGGGAGAAATACTGAAAAAATCGTTCTTTTTGTCTGCCATAGAATAAAAAAAGGCTATTAACTAATTCGTTCGCGCAGCGTCTCGTAGAGAAGCGTTAGCAACGTAGGAGCATCTGACTCGCTAACGTAATTCCTAATTTTCGATTCAATTACGAATTACGAATTACGAATTACGAATTATTTTAATTGTGCCTGTTGTGGTTGAGTTGTATCCAAAATCTTTACGTAGGATTGTTCTTCTTCAGTGAAAGGTTCAGCTTGTTTGATTTGTAAGTCTAATAAATCAGCGGTGGCATCAGCAATATCACCAGTGCGATTGTTCAGACGTTCTTTTAGAACTTCTAACGGTGCTGTGCATTGAATAATCTGAAGCGGTAGTTGATACTTCGTAGCTTGAGCGATCGCTTCTTGCCGCAACTGCTGTCGATCATACTTGGCATCCAAAATCACCGAAAAACCTTGTTTAGCCAGGATAATTCCCAATTCCAATAGCCGTGTGTAAGTTTTCTCGGTCATCTCAGGGGTATATAAATCATCGCCACCCTTTTCCCATAAGGGAATTCCCCCTAAATGTTTCCGCACTGCATCAGAACGAAGGTGAATCGCTCCCAGTTGACGGGCTAAATTCCTTGCTGTGGTACTTTTACCAGAGCCTGACAACCCCGACATCAAAATTAGTTGTCCCAGCTTTGGTTTAGTATAGTCCCAAGCCTGTTTGTAATAGTCAGCGGCGGTTTTTGTCGCTTCTTCCTTTACCGTCGCGGGTACACTCGGATCATCTAGCAAAAACGAAGTTACCTTTGCCCGGACATAAGCCTGACGGCTTAAATACAAGGGCAGCACCTGTAAGCCTTCCCAGTCTCCAGTTTGCTCTATGTAGGCATTCAAAAAAGCATTACCCAAGTCTTTGCGCTGCCGCGCTTCCAAATCCATCACCGTAAACGCCACATCGTACATCACATCGACAAAGCGAAACGGCTCATTAAACTCAATGCAATCAAACAGCAGGATTTTATCGTGCCACAACGCAATATTTCTCAGGTGTAAATCCCCGTGACATTCACGAATATAATCGTTTTGAATTCTGTTAGCAAATAATTCTGGATGTTCTGCAAAAAAATTATCTGTATATTGCTTTGTTTCTAGAAACTGCGCCTGAGTCTGCGGGCCACCAATATACTTCTCAGTTTGCTGATAATTTTCATCAATTGCAGCCCGAACTTTTGGCACTTCACCAAAACTGCGAATATAATCATTCGTCTGTGCTTCGGCATGGTATTGAGCCACGACCCGTCCCAACTCTTCTAGGTGTGTCTCATTTAAGTTACCCTGTTCAAAAAGTGTACTTAATAAAGACTCTTGAGGAAACTGGCACATCTTCAGCACGTATTCTACAGCCTCGCCCGTTCCCCCTAACTGATATTTTTCCCCTACCAGAGTTATGGGCAAAACTTCTAAATACAGTTCACCAGCACCCCGTTGATTTAACCGTAACTCTTCCTGACAAAAATGCTGCCGCTTTTCTAAGGTGGAAAAGTCCAAAAAACCAAAATTCACAGGTTTTTTCAGCTTATAAGCGTAATCCCCAGCCAGCAGCACATAAGAAACGTGGGTTTGAATTAGTTGAATGGGTTCTGTTACCGGATGGGGATAAAATCCTGGCTGTAACATTTGCTGAATTAAGACTGGAAGAGTCGCTTCTGTCATCTCTGTCCTCTGCGCTCTCTGCGCCTCTGCGGTTCAAATACAAAAAAACCAGGAGTTCCCCCCTGGTGTCATCAAAAATTATTACACAGTTTACCTAGCTTAAGAAGCTGCCTCAGTTTCAGCTTCTGTCCCAGCATCTTCAGCACTGATTTGTGGTGGCAAAACGCTCACAACAAGTCGTTCTGATTCAGCTAGAGGTGTTACACCTTCAGGAAAGGGTATATCACTAATACTCAAGCTGTCTCCAATTTGCAGGTTAGAGACATCGATTTCAATTACATCTGGGATGTTTTCTGGCGCACAACTCACTTGCAACTCGGAGATTACGGTGTCTAAAACACCACCATCTTGTTTAACACCAATAGCATTTCCCACAAAACGCAGCCGTACTCCTACAGTTGTGTCGCCGTGGCCTGCAACCGCGAAAAAGCTGAGGTGGTAGGGTGTACCTTTTGCTGGATGGATTTGAAGTTCCCGCAGTAGGGCTTTGCCGCGCCAAGGTACATCAGCAACGTTTAACTCAATCAATGTATTGTTGACTGAAACTCTTTTGAGCAAGCGCTCAACAGTTTTGGCATCAATGGTCAAAGAAATTGACTCTGTACCTTTGTGACCGTATAAATTGGCAGGTATCAGTCCAGAACGGCGCAAAGCTCTTGGCTTGCTGCCTTCTGGGCGTTTTTGAGATTCGACTGTAATAGCCATAGAAATATGTGAGTTGTTAATTAGAGTTAGGAGTTAGGAGTTAGAAGTTAGGAGTTAGGAGTTTTGAATTAATTACTTACTCCTCACTCTTAACTCTTAACTTTTAACTAAGCACTGAGCAGGGTAGCAGGTGTGCCGTCAGCCTGCAATAAAGCGCGTTTGGGCCCGTGGATGGGGTCTTCTACGATTATGGTTTGATCGCGGCTTGCTCCTAGTGAGACGATCGCGATCGGGACTTCCATCAATTCAGCGAGGAATTTTAGATAGTCCAGTGCTTGCTGTGGCAAGTCTTCCAGGGTGCGGCAGTGGGTTGTTGACACTTTCCATCCTGGTAAGGTTTTGTAGATGGGGCGACATCTAGCAAATTGACGAGAACTTGTGGGGAAGTGTTCGCTGCGTTGGCCATCTATGTCATAGGCTACACAAACTTGGATTTCCTCTAATTCATCCAGGACATCCAGTTTGGTGAGCGCCATACAATCCATGCCGTTTATCCGCACGGCATAGCGACCAATGACAGCATCAAACCAGCCACAGCGGCGTTTGCGCCCGGTGGTTGTGCCAAATTCGGCACCGCGATCGCACAACAATTCTCCCAACTCTCCATCCAATTCGGTGGGAAATGGTCCCTCTCCCACTCGCGTTGTGTAGGCTTTCGACACTCCAATTACCCGGTCAATCATTGTCGGCCCTACCCCTGTACCAACGCAAGCCCCCCCGGCCACAGGATTAGAGGAGGTGACATAGGGATAAGTTCCATGATCTAGGTCAAGAAGCGTACCTTGTGCACCTTCAAACAAAATATTCCGCCGTCGCTGAATCGCATCGTATATTTTTAACGATGTATCAATAACGTAAGGGCGCAAGCGTTCTGCATAACCCAAATACTGTTCAATTACCTCTTGTGGATCTAGAGGTGGCAAGTTGTAAAGCTTTTCTAAAATGACGTTTTTATAATTAATCGTCCATTCCAACTGCTCACTTAGCCCATCCGGGTTCATCAAGTCTAAAACCCGAATGCCTGTACGTTCAGATTTGTCAGCATAAGTCGGCCCAATGCCCCGACCTGTTGTGCCGATCTTATGGCTTCCCCGTCGTTCTTCGGATGCCTGATCAATCAACCGATGATAAGGCATCGTTACGTGGGCTGTCTCAGATATCAGCAGGTGGTCAGTGGAAATATTTAATTCTTTTAATTGGTCGAGTTCTGCGATCAAAATCTGTGGATCGATGACTGTTCCACAGCCGATAATACAATCGGTATTTGGATACAAAATACCAGAGGGAATCAAGTGCAGCTTAAAGGTCTGACCTTTAACTACAATCGTGTGTCCAGCATTGACACCCCCTTGGTAACGAACCACAACATCTGCGGAACGGCTGAGTAAGTCAGTTATTTTACCTTTTCCTTCATCGCCCCATTGGGCACCTATGACAATGACGTTAGCCAAGAGCTTATATTAAGAAGTAAAGTTTCCACAAACTATAATTATTAACACATTGCTTGAATCATGTCAAGTTTATTGCAGAATAACTTAGTTTTCAATTCAGGCGGTTAGAAACTGCCGCGGTAACGTTAAGTTGACATCAATGCCCTGGTTTTGTTTTGGATTTATGGATAGTGGGAGGTTAATTACAATTCCCTAATTATAGATGCGTTGCAATGCAATCTATCTACAAACATTATGGATAGGCAACTTAATCTGATCCAAACTGCATTGGCTATACTACTGCTCAAAATGAATTTATATTAAAAATTAGCGGATTTATTTGTGATTATTATGTATAAATCATCATCCCAAAAAATCCAGATATTTAAAACTTGAAGAGATTGTATTTTGTTACCCGTGCTGTCACAATCATTAAAATATTCTCAGTATTTACTTTTAATCTTTAATTTTAACTGATGGAGGGCATCTGCGGCAGAAAGGGCGATCGCATGATCAAAAAATGGTATCGAGTCCAAAAGCTGAAAGCAATATTCATCTTAGCGTTAGCAGTTATATTTACTAACGCTGTAGTCTCCTATAGCAACACTGTTAAGCTGATTTACAACCAGCAATGGATGATATACTCCTATGAAGTGGTTACTCAACTTGAAAAGATCCAATCTACACTCAAAGATACTGAAACTGCACAACGTAATTACCTAATTACAGCAGATGCAGATGATCTAAAAACTTATCTTGCAGCTTATCAACAAACTAATAGCAATATTCAGATTCTCAGCAAGTTAACTGCCCAGAACCATCAAAAGCAGCAGTGGATTTTTTTGTTGGAGCCAAAAATTAGCAACAGGCTCAACATCCTGCAACAAGAAATTTACCTCAGGCAAAACCAGGGATTTGAAGCAGTTCGGCAGCGAATCTTATCTGACAAAGACAAGCAAATTGGCAAAGAAATCCAACAGCTTATTCACGACTCTTTAGAGCTAGAGCAAAATTTATTACAGCAGGGAATGCAGCAGTCACAAGCAAATTCTCAAAAGGCGATAGTCACATTTTTTATCGCTGCTGTTGTGGATTTAGTCCTGGTGGGGCTGCTGTATGACTTGTTGTGGCGTTATATCAAGCAACTTCAGCAGACGGAACTGGCCCTACGCCAAAGCGAAAATCGTTTACGAGCCATGATAGATGCAGAGCCAGAATGCATCAAGTTAATTGCCAGGGATGGCACCATTTTAGAAATTAATGCCTATGGGCTTGCAATGCTGGAAGTGGAAAGTGCTGATGTTTTGATTGGTAAACCAGCTGATGCTGTAATTTTACCAGAGTATAGAGCAGCCTTTGCCGACTTGCATAAAAATATCTGCCAAGGTAACAAAGGGACTTTGGAGTTTGAAATCGTTGGATTTAAAGGTACCCGCCGCTACATGGAAACTCATGCCGTACCACTGCGTAACGAATTTGATGGTACGTTTATCCATTTGGCACTGACGCGAGATATAACCCAGCAAAAACAGGCAGAACAGAAAATCCGTGAACAAGCAGCGCTGCTGGATGTATCAACTGACGCGATTCTGGTGCGAAATATCCACAACCAAATCTTGTTTTGGAATAAAGGTGCTGAACGTCTATACGGCTGGAAGGCTGAGGAAGCTGTGGGCAAAAATGTTGTGCAACTTTTGTATAAAGACATTTCACCACAGTTAGAAGATGCTTACTTGAAGGTAATGAAAGCGGGTGAGTGGCGCGGTGAGTTGCATCAACTAACAAGGGAAGGCAAAGTAATTATCCTTGAAAGTCGGTGGACACTGATCCGACATGATAATGGACAACCCAAATCCATTTTGAGTGTGAACACCGAGATTACGCAGCAGAAACAATTGGAAGCTCAACTTCTGCGATCGCAACGTTTGGAGAGTATCGGCACCCTAGCTGGCGGTATCGCCCATGACCTCAACAATATACTATCCCCAATTTTAATGTCAGTTCAACTGTTGCAGAAGAAATTGCCCGATTCGCAGAGTCAGCAAATACTGCAAACCCTAGAAAATAATGTCAAACGCGGTGCTAATTTGCTCAAGCAAGTGTTGTCCTTTGCACGGGGTATTGAAGGTAAACAGACAATTGTCCAAATTCAGCCTTTGATGGCAGAAATTGAGCAAATTATCGTTCAAACATTCCCCAAATCCATCATCTGCCAGACAGATATTCCCAAGAACCTATGGTATGTGCGTGGAGACACAACTCAACTACATCAAGTGCTGATAAATTTAGTAGTCAACGCCCGCGATGCTATGCCTAGTGGCGGTATATTGAGGATGGCGGCAGAAAATCTGGTGATTGGTGAACATTCTGCCCAGATAAATATTGATGCTAAAGTGGGTTCTTATATTGCGATCGTGGTGACGGATACTGGTATGGGGATGTCGTCGGAAGTCCAGCAACGGATTTTTGAACCATTTTTCACTACCAAAGAGGTAGGCAAAGGTACAGGTTTAGGACTTTCCACGGCGTTGGGTATTATTAAAAATCACGGTGGTTTTGTCAATGTTTACAGTCAAGTAAATAGAGGTACTCAATTTACAGTGTACTTGCCTGCCTCAACATTCAGAGATACACATTCGCTGTCTCTAGAATTGGAATCAGTTACAGGAGATGGCTAATTTATATTGCTGGTGAAAATATCACAGACTACAAAAATCCTATCAACCAAAACTTTCTGCCCACGTTGAAAAATGGTTAATAGAAATAAAGAATATCAGTTAATATGATACGCCGTTATCACTATTTTCTGATCTGGACTATATACGGGATCGACTCTTGGGTATTGGTTATGAATCCACCATACCTTTATTCTATTAGACTGTGCAGGTGCGCTACCTGAGATTGGAGATATTTTTCAGGTTTGCGGTTTCTAACATAGTCTTAATTTCAATACCCAATAGGGATTTTAGTAAGTTTCAAGCGTTTCAATACCCAATAGGGATTTTTAGAGAATTTTTACTATCAGCCAAAAATTAGCGATCGCTTAGTAATAATAGGAACAGGATCTTTATAGCGGTTAATTTCTCCCTGTGTTTCTGCTATTTCAACTAAACTAATTTTGTTTGAGCTAACCGCAGTGGGTTTAAATGTGAGAAAAATCAAACTACTGGCTTTGATATTAATTAGTTTGACAATGGTGTTGTGGTTTAATTTGCGTTCTTCAACACCGTCAATACTAACTGTTGCATCTTCACCACCAAAAACTATTCGCTACTTCGAGCGCACTTTGTCTCAAAGCATAGCTCACATCGTGTTAATTCCAGCTAACAGCAGATTTTTGGTAACTCCTGCATTATCACAGAAGGTAGCCACTGTAGAGGAATTTGCCCAGAAGCATCGAGCCGTAGCTATTTTGAATGCAGGCTTTTTTGACCCAGTTAACCAAAAATCGACATCTTACGTTGTCAGACAAGGGAAGTTGGTAGCTGACCCCAAGGAAAATGAGCGACTGGTGAACAATCCCAACTTAAAACCTTACCTGGGTCAAATATTCAATCGTGCAGAATTTCGCAGCTACTTATGTGGGCAAACTATCAGTTATTCTATTGCCCTACACAGTCAGTCACCACCAGCAGGTTGTCAGTTAGTCGATGCTATAGGTGCTGGCCCACGCCTATTACCAGACATCACGTTAGTAAAAGAGGGCTTTGTGGATAATTCCAATAAACGAGATGCACTTGGCAGCAACCAACCCAACGCCAGAACTGCTGTGGGTATCACTCGTGATGGCAGCGTTATTTTAGTTATGGTGGCTCAAAAACCCTCGGCTCCCGCGAACTCTGGGATATCCTTACCAGCATTAGCTGATTTTATGAAAACTCTTGGTGCTGATCAAGCAATGAATCTGGATGGTGGGAGTTCGTCTTCACTTTATTACAAGGGCAAAACCTTTTACGGGAAGGTTGATTTGGAAGGAAATCCTATCAAGCGTCCCGTGAAGTCAGTTTTGCTGGTTCAGGAAAACTAGTATTGAATGCTATCTGAGGTAGCAAGACTTTACTACCCTCTTACCGCCGACTGCGAAAACCTTGTCTTCCATTAACTTGGTCAAAGAGGACATCGTATTTATCAAAAAAGGCGATGCCAGTATTTACAAATATAGGAAGTTCTGCTTGTGGCGAAATACTCAAATTCCAGCGATTAAATCCGTCGCGGGTTCCTGGTGTCAGGCTGTAATCAAAAATGCTATTAATTGCTACTTTCAGAGCATTTGCTGAACGTAACACTCCTGGCTTGAGCTTACCTGCTGTAGAAGCTGACTTGAATTCAGTCAAACCATTAATAGTTCCAGTATCAGTGATCATTTTGCCATTACAAAGATTTTTAGCAGAACTCCCAGCAATAGTTAAACAAACTTTGCTCAGTTGAGAGTCCCATCTATTACCGGGCACACCATTAATTTCGCTTTGTTTACTCCAAGCAGCCATTTTGAAACCTGCTTGATTATTGGCAGTCAAACCGAGAATTAGGCTGCCATTATTGTTACTACCACCATTTCCAATCACCATAAATCCGTTACTCAGATTTCCTGGTAATTTTCTCAACGGATTATAGGGAAGTGACTTTTCAAAATAGTTGACACCGATAATACCAGAAAATGGCGCACCACTCTTTGCTGAACAATTAGGCTTTTGGGCAATACATTGGCGGCTAGTAACAACTTGTACCGGAACTGGTTCTGCGGCGGGAAGCAAACCAAACCGGACATTGGTATAAACTAATTCTCCCTCTAAGAGAGTACCATCACTTAATACTTCCTTGATATTTTGTCCTGTTCTGCGGATAGGAGCATTACCTAAAAACTCTTTGGGAACTCGCAGCCCTGCTGACCCTGTATCTAATAAGATACGCTTTGGTTGACCATTTGCGATCGCTATTTCCAGAAAATAGCCGCGAACCCGTTGTCCAAGGGAAGGTTTTGTGTATAAAGGTAGGGATATGGTATCAAAAGTTGGCTTGCGGGGTGTATTTTGAGAGATGTCGCGCAACACTGGATTTGGAAAAAGAGCCGCAAAAGCTGACTGGCGTTGCGCTGCTGGTTCAGGCGCGATATCCCAAAGGCTTTCGTAGTAGAAAAAGCCGCTACCTAAACCGCGTTGTTGCGCTGCTTGCACCTGGGATTGGATTTGTGGCATGGAAACTGGGCGATTTCGTAACCCCGCCATAATACCGATACCAGTTGGGATGATTTTTTGGGTTTCTAAAATTTCTGGGCGGGTAATTTGAGCGATAAAACTTTCTAAATCATTACGGTATACCTGCATGACTAACTCATCGACAATACCTAACCGTACCCAGTTAAGCCAGTCTTGCAGTTGCAGCTTGTAGGCAAAATCATAGTAATTAGGAGAAACTGAGAAGATAGCATTCGGTTTTCTAGCTTTCACAGTTTGGTGGAGGTCTACCATGAATGCAGTGATTTTATCTGCCCGCCATTTTATCCATGCTTGGGCTTGGGGATTCGGTGGGGGAGGATTGCCCGTTTCTTGAGTATATAGACTAATTGTGTATTTATCGTAACCAAAATCCACAGGTAAACTCATGTGGTCGTCAAATTGAACGCCATCAGCATCGTATTGAGTAATGACTTCCATCACGAGTTCGGTGATCAACTTTTGCACTTCCGGGTGAAACGGATTCAACCACGCTACCTCACCCGCAGCACTAATTGAAGTTTGAGTCCCATCCCGTTTTTGTGTCAGCCAATCTGGATGCTGGGATGCGAGTTCCGAACTTAGGGGAACCATGAAACCAAATTCAAACCAAGGAATTGCTAGTAGCCCTTCTCTGCGGGCTTGGCTGATAATGTCTGCAATCACATCTTGTCCATCTGTTCCTTTGAAGAAGAAGGGAATACCCTTTTTTTGCATGATGGCACTGGGGTAATGGGTATAGCCATCGTTCCAGACTACTGGATAAACGGTGTTAAAGTTTAGCTGCCGCAATTGGCTCATGGCTGCTTGCACCTTTGAGCGATTTCTGAAAACGTTAAAATCGTTACCACTCAGCCATACCCCCCGAATTTCTTGACGAGGTTGAGGAGGTAGTTGGGCAAAGCTAGGGGCAAAGCTGTTGATTAGCAATACCGTAACGAATGATATCAGACATAATAATGGCAGCAAACGCTTCCTTAAAAGCCACCAACCTTGATGAATGAAAGGCGATGTCTGACGACTAGGCGCAACTCTACCAGACGCTTTGCGTAGCTTGCTGCGATACAGGAATAAGCTACGCACGGTGTTAACTAGTAAGTTGGTTAGAGTAGCATTGATTTCTATGCTTTTTTCCCAAAACTGATTTGTCATTACTTCTGCTGACTAAATGAGGTTAATTGGTTATATTCATTCCATATAAACGTTAAATTGCTACACCAGGAAAACTGATACAGTAATTTAGCTGCAAGATAGTTGACGCAGTTATAGGGTTTGTGGTGCCAAATAGAAATGTTTCAAATACAACCTCTAATAAATTCTCGCTGCTCTCATGCCTACGCCTGGTAGATTTTTTGCATAGCACCATTCCTCCTATTGGAATTAAGTCAGAATAATAATAGGCAATCATAGAGGGTGCTGTTATGTTTCGTCTAACTCAAATTGTTCGGAACTTGTTCCTTCGTCTTCAAGGCTTGTTTGGTGTTTTATTCAAAAGTGTTTCCAATGCTGTAGGAAATTTATTTGGTTTTTTTGCCAACCTGTTCGGATTTACAAGGTCTGATTATTTCTTGGAATCGGATGAGGCGCAAGGTATAAAGCAAGCTTCTGCAAAAGAGCCAATTAAAACGAATCAGGATAACACTTCTAAAATTTCTGCCACTAACCGCCGTCGTCCTAATGCCAAAATTGACGACTACTACCTCAATATGGCTCGCGATGTGAAAAAGAACTAATAAAAGCCATCAATTGGAGGGTGATTTTAGTAACGCGTTAGCGTACCACTCCGTGGAAGCAAGCTACGCGGAGCATCTCGTAGAGAAACTCGCCGTAGGCATCGCTTTGCCAGGATAATATCATCTCAATTAGGCTTGACACAAGGACTCAGAAGACTTTTAGCCTGCACTATGCCTTGTTGGTTAGCAGTGCACAGGCTACGCCTATGCACTGCAAGGAAAAGGTAGAGGCTACCAATTAATTGGGTATGTTTTGAAACTACTCCTTTAGCCTCCTAACTTTTTAGATCCCCCTCAATCCCTTCCATCCATAATTTACTAGCACTTGTGTGTACACCGTAACCGCAGACTTTAAAAATGGCACCTTAGCCGATTACTCAAATGACTGGGCGATTTTGAAGCTCAACAAGCCTATCGGTAAAAAATATTGTTATTTGGGCTGGAAATCCCTACCATCTTCTGGTTTGGTTGGCGATACGAAAAAGTTCGCTTTGGTAGGCTATTCTGGTGATTTTCCCAACCCCAAGAAAAAAGGTTATGAAAATCTAAGTGCTGGTGAAAGTATAACTAACTGCTGGCGTTCACCTGGAATGCAGTATCCTCCAATTTGTTGTATCACAACTGTGATACTAATCACGGTACTTCTGGAGGTGCAATTATCAGTAATATAAACGGCAAGTATTATATTTTAGCGCTCCACTCCGCTTCAAACCAGGTTAATGGCTTGCTGTTAAACCGTGCGGTAGAAATGTCTCGCTTGGATGAGTGATTGCAACGGAATTAAGGACTAAAGTCCTTACTACGAACTTGCTTACCCATCAATTTAAATTTGACAAACTACTAGAAACTAAGCAGAATTCTAATTATTTTGTGCCTAGTTCTCTAATTTTTTGGTGGTGCATGAGCATAGTATCAGTTTTCTCAAAAACTTCCGCCTGCACTGCTTATAGTGTGAGAGCGTTTTTCTGAAAAATCATCCAGCCACAATTAACGGATTTGTATGTGCGTAGGCGTAGCCCGCCACAGGCATCGCACATACAATAATAACTATATCCAGCTTGAGGCTGGACAATAGCTAAAGATATTTTTGAGATTGAATGTTTACTTGATTTTTAACTTACTAAATCAACTAAGGCGTTGCTTTGAAAGCGGACTATAGACGAAACTGAGCAACCGCGATAATTCTCAGAGGTGAATACTGATAGTGTGATATTAGCTTGACCGGGATCTAAGATGCGTTTTACCTTGCAGATTTGCATTTTGTTGTTGCAGTAAGCAACAATGCGATCGCCAGCTTTGACTTCCAACGCTTGAATTTTCAATTAATACCAACCTTGCCAGGAATTTGCTTAGTTAAAGGAAAAATATATTGCTATATTTCACTTGCTCAACAATAGCAATGTTTATTTAGTGTAACACAAAAATTAAAATCTTTCAATGCTATCAATTTAATCTTGATAATGTCAAGTTTATTTTTGCTCAAAACACTATATAAATGCTGGATTTTCAGAAAATATGGATAAAATCCCAACCTTTGTGCAGCTTCTCGGTCGGAGCCTATGTTAAATCATCCCACGGCTTTTCATGAAAAGCCGTGGAATTTCGAGTCATTAGTCATTAGTACCAATGACTAATGACTAAATCGGCGGGCCGCTATCCTGGACACCCCTCTTGTTGGGATGGGATTCCCGCCGATGTTCATTATTTCTTCGAGTATAGATTTTTATTTCTATGTTTTTGTTACAATTAATGAAATTTTTACCTAAAAATACCACTATGGCTTTATATGCTGAATTACATAGGCACCTGGGCGGCTCGGTCGTACCCAGAGTTTTATGGCGATATTTCGAGCGACATTCTTCGGAGTTGATTTCCCGCTTTGCGGACTATTCAGAATTTGAAGATTTTTATACTCGCCCACGCAACACCCTGGATGAGTATTTAGAATTACACACTCTCGTAGAAAGTGTGCAAACTGTGGAGACTTTGCCTTACTTTATCTATCGCTTGGTGCGGGGTGCTTACATTTTTGAAAATTTGGCTTACCTGGAACTGCGTTACACTCCATATTTGCGTACACCTGAGCATCTGAATCAATCACAGAGAATTGACAAGATGACAGAAATTGTGGAAGTAGTAGGACTTGCTAGCCACCAGCCAGAATATCCGATTGTTACTAGCCAAATTCTCTGTATGCACACGCGTCTACCCTATGAGGTGAACAAGGCGATTGTTGATTTGGCGGCGCAAAATAAGCAGTATGTCTGTGCAGTAGATGTAGCGGGGGGTGATAGCTATTATGCCGATCGCTTAGAAGAATGGATTAGCTTATATGATTATGCGCGATCGCAGGGCGTTAACACCACGGGACATTTATATGAAACCACTGCTGGCTGTTACCCCGAACTCTTACCCTATCTCATGCGAATCGGTCACGGCATCCAAATTCCCTTACTATATCCAGAGTTACTTAATGATGTCGCTAAACGCGGACAGTGTTTAGAGGTTTGCCCCACAACTTACCTGAAAACTGGTACTTTGCAGGATATCCGTCAACTCAAATTAGTTTTTGATCGTTGTTTTGAAGCTGGGGTAGATATCGCTATCTGTACCGATAATGCTGGGTTGCACAATGTGCGTCTACCATTTGAGTATGAGAATCTCTTGACTTATAACATTATCAGTTTTGCCCAACTACAAGCTTGTCAGGATGCAGCTTTCCGTCATGCTTTTGCTTGGCCTTACAGTCAACGTCCCGCATCCCTGTTGAATGGGTTACTGAAACCTGAACCACCTAAAGTTCTGACGCGATAGTAATTAACCACCATCTAGAGGTAAGCAGAAAGTAAGATAATTCAATGTTAATTAATGTTGCAATCAGTTAGTTTTGATGATGCCGTAGAGAAAGCTGTAATGCACAGTAGATATCTTGCAAAAGTAAATTTTTTAGGGATTAAACCACAGATACACGCAGATATTTCATCGGTGTTTATCTGTGGTTTCCTTTTCGCTAATTCAGATTTTTGTTAGAAGTCTAATGTGCAGTACAAAAACTAGCAATTATGCAATAAATAGACTTGGATTGAGATAGAAATCCTAAATCATTCGTGAAAAAAATCTATTGCCTATTGCCTACCTCGACGACAATTTCACAACCCAAATAGGATTGCTATATATCTGAGTTAAGTTTAAGCGGCGACACCTTCTGTAGCACCACCGATTGAAATCCAAGCTGCAAGACCACCTTTGATTTCTGCTACCTCAGCAAACCCTTGCCCTCTTAGAATTTGTGCAGCCTGGGTTGTATGTTCGTCACTGTCGCCATAGATATAAATATGGCGTTCTTTATGTAGAGCAGATTTGGCTCTAGATACCAAATCGTTTAATGGGATGGGTATTGCTCCACTGATCCGACCGTGATTGTAGGTGTGGCGATCGCGCACATCAACAATTGTAAAACCTGGTTGACCCCATTGCAAACGGGTCTTTAACTCATGGACATCAGCAACTAAGTTATTACTCATAAGTTTTCTGGTTCATCACCTCACAAGCAATTTATCAAAAATCCCCCTTTAATTGAGTTTTCTTTACAATTAATAAAAATTTCTCGTAAATTCGTCTGCTTATTTATCCAAGCTACGGGAAGCTAAAGCTACATCTCCCCCAGTCTTCTTCTTCTCTACGAGAAGCACAAGATCCCCGTAAAGGTACAATTTTTAATTTTTAACTTTTAATTGATTTCTCCCTCCACTTCCCTTGCACCCAGAAGCTATAAACTATAATTTATGGCATCTACTATTCAAGCTCTACCAACAGAAGTCGTATATCTCATTACAGCTGGTGAGGTAATCGACTCTTTTGCTTCTGTGGTGCGGGAATTGGTAGAAAATTCCCTAGACGCAGGTGCAACGCGAATTGTGGTTTCTTTATGGCCGCAGCAATGGCGAATTCGTGTTGCAGATAATGGTTGTGGAATGAACCTAGATGATTTGCAACAAGCAGCCACAGCCCACAGCACCAGTAAAATTCGCTCTGGTGCCGATTTATGGAAAATTAACAGTTTGGGGTTTCGTGGTGAGGCGTTACACAGTTTAACGACTTTGGCAGATTTGGAAATTTTGAGTCGTCCTGTGGGTGGAAACTTAGGATGGCGGATTAGCTATGGCGATAGCGGGGAAGTTGTGCAAGTTGAAGTAACTGCGATCGCACCTGGTACAGTGGTGACAGTTTCTCATCTTTTCGGTAATTGCTCATCTCGTCGTCAGGGATTACCCACAGCAGCACAGCAAATGAAAGCCGTGCAAGCCACAATTCACCAAATTGCCCTATGTCATCCTCACGTTACTTGGCAGATTTGGCAAAATGACCGTCAATGGTTCACCATCTCTCCAGCTGCGACAACTGGGCAATTGCTACCACAGATTTTACCCCAAGTGCGACAAGGTGATTTGCAAGAAGTCAAACTCGAAATACCCAACCCTCCCAACTCTTGTACAGACGCGATGAATCGCGTCTCTCCCCACTCAGCACTCAATTTAGTGGTAGGATTACCCGATCGCTGTCATCGTCATCGTCCAGATTGGGTACGTGTAGCCATTAACGGACGGATGGTTAAAACACCAGAACTAGAGCAAACGATATTATCAGCATTTCACAGAACATTACCACGCGATCGCTATCCAATTTGTTTCTTACATCTTGCCATTTCTCCCGATCAAATTAATTGGAATCGCAATCCAGCGAAAACAGAGATTTATCTCAACGAAATCATTTATTGGCAAGAACAAATTACCCAAGCAATTAACCAAGCACTCAGCATTTCTTCTCCCAACCTCAAAGAAGCTGTTCACACGACGCGAGTTAGTAAATTACTCAAAGCCGCAGAAGCAAAAGGCAGCTACAATTTCAATTCTCAAAATCCTAACGAAAATCCCAAAACTCCTAACTCCTCACTCCCAACTCCTAACTCTTTAAAAGCTGTCGCTCAAGTTAGTAACACCTATATTGTGGCTGAACATCCAGGTGGTATGTGGTTAGTAGAACAGCACATTGCCCATGAGCGAGTTTTGTATGAGCAATTATGCGATGATTGGCAACTTGTCCCTGTCGAACCGCCAATCATTCTTTATCAATTGTCACCAGCGCAAGTATCACAACTACAACGCATCAGTTTAGAAATAGAACCCTTTGGCGAACAACTTTGGGCAGTGCGAAACATACCCGCACCTTTGCAACAGCGAGACGACTGTGCAGAAGCAATTTTAGAACTTAGCTGGGGAGGTGATTTACAAACAGCCCAAGTAGCTGTCGCTTGTCGCAGTGCCATTCGTAATGGTACACCTATGAACCAAGAAGAAATGCAGACACTTTTAGATAATTGGCAACGCACTCGCAACCCTCGCACCTGTCCCCACGGACGACCAATTTATCTATCCTTAGAAGAATCAGCTTTAGCGCGATTTTTCCGGCGTAATTGGGTAATTGGTAAAAGTCATGGAATTTGATGTTTTCAGTAATGCCAATACTAGACCAAAGTGGACATTAATTAATTAATGTCCACTTTGCCCCGCAGAATATCCGCCGCTCCCATTAAAAAGTTTTCTAACTGGGAAAGTGTAATTTTATTTATATTCATTTACGTTAATGTTTAAATCTTTACAAGATTTAAGTAATTGTTAGGTGGGATTAGAGGGAAATTCTAATTTACTCCTTTTTGGTACTTCACCATCTCCCCAAACATCAAAAAACACCTTTGACACCAATTCACAAAAATCCTGATACATATAGATTTATCGTAGAGGGCAAGGCGCAATGCCCATACGTGTCAACTTAAGCTAAAACGCTTATTACACAGGCGTTTTACCCCCCTTAATCCCCCTTATAAAGGGGGGAAACAAGAAAATCCAGTTCCCTCCCTAATACATACGGGGAGGGTTCGGGTCTGACAGGTGTAGGTTTTTTACACAGGTGTGAGTATTCATTAGTATTGCTGTAAAGATAGGTATGAAACCAGGGTCG
>NZ_JBIQNW010000031.1:0-80389 GCF_047228265.1 Nostoc sp. UIC 10607
GTTGCTCCTGTCGCTCTGACTGCTCCTGCTATCAACGGTTAATTCTGAAGTTTAGCTAAATCAAAAAGCGCTCTCCCTGACTGGGAGGGCGCTTTTTAGTATCAACGAGAATAGCGCTTAATTCTGGGAGCCTATTTTAATTGAGTGTGCGGTAGTGTAAAAACAACTCACTTCCAACCTGGCGAGTTTCGACGAGTTGGAGATTAGGCGCAGCATTGGGAAGAAAACCCTCTCCCTCGACTGGACTAGGGGCGTGCTTTCCTCCATAAATGACCGGCCAAATTGTCAACCACCAATCGTCAATTCGCCCTGCCTTTACTAGAGCCGCTGTTAAAGAGCCACCTCCCAAAGCAACGACCTTGTGAATACCTCGCTCTGCCATCAAGCTGTACGCCCGATCCCAGTCCAAGTCTGTATCTCCCAAATCAATTAATTCAGCCAGTTTTTGCAAGGTTGTTGTATCAGAATTGCGCTCCAAACCAGCCCGTGTCGTAAATATCCATCGCTGAATGTCCTGGCTTAAAAAAGGCAAGTCCAGCGATAGGTCAAGAGAACCTGAGACAACGCAGGTAATGGGCTGGGGAGACTGACCCCGAACCTCACGTGCTGCCAACAGTTCGGGATTGCGAATTGTAAAGGTTCCCCCCTCAGCCCGAATCGTTCCTGCTCCTACCAGGACTAAATCGGCAAGGGAGGCTTGATACTCTAAATGTGCTTGATCAGCTGCATCGGATTCACGAGGCGCTTGAGGATCTACGGCGCTAATTTTTCCATCGGCCGTCATGGCAAGAACCACAGTTGTTTGGATAGTTGACATGATTACGTTCTGACGGTTCTTTATAATTTTACCTTTTTGAATTCTTTGTCATGAATAGCAGCAATTCTCATTACGAGAATAGTTATTAGGCTAGCAATATCACTAGATTTAAACTGACAAGCCCAATCGATATAAGCTTTTATCTGATGTGATGCTGTCCATGAGCGATAGTTATCGAATACATGATCTTTTTAATCTATTTCGTCGCCCCGTCAGCAATGGCAGACTATCAATACCTTGACTCAGCGAGAGCGAAAAATCTCAGGTTCAATCAGTAAGCGGAAACTTGTGAATAGAATTGAACCTACCCCCACAGGCTACCCTCATCCAACTTACCGACATTAATAGTAGCGCTGATGGCGCGGAATGTGTTGTTGGCGTTTCGAGTATTGGCGATCGCGTTTGGAAAAAAAATTGCAGGGTTATTAAAGATCAGTATTAAAATATTTAAATCACAACAAGTGCAATTAATGAAGAGATTAGATATTTATGACATTGTAGGTCTATTACGTTATGCCGTTCCTATAGGTTTAGTAACTTTTGATAATTGAGTTTATATGCTGATGATTAACTAATAAAAAGGTAAGGATAAGATTTAGGAAAATGTAAGGATTCAGGTCTTATTGACGCAAAATAGGTTTATTGCAAACTTCAGACCAAAGCGGTATAGGCGCAAGTCTACTACTGCCAAGGCTGTTGCCAATCAATTGAGAAGCCCACATTTACCGCGTAGAGAAAGTGTGCGGTAGTTCACTTAATTTCCTTTCTCAATAATTCTGGAATCTGAGAAGGACGTTCAGCTACTGGAACTTGCGCTTCTTTGAAAGCAGCTAATTTACTTTGGGCTGTGCCAAAGTTGGGATCGCGTCCGATAACCGTTGCTAAAGTACCAGTTTGACGCCAACTTTTTCCTGGTGGTGCTTGTCTACCTGCAATGTAGGCAATTACTGGTTTATCAATTGCCTCAGCAATGTATCGGGCTGCTGCTTCTTCACTACCGCCACCAGGTTGACCGACTAAAACGATCGCCTCTGTAGTTTCATCCTCATCAAGAATTTGCAGCCATTGAAGAAATGAGGAACCAACGATCGCATCACTACCAATGCTGACACTAATCGACTGCCCTAAACCGGCTTTTGTTAATTCGTAAGCAACTTCGTAGGTGAGCGTACTACTACGACTAACGATCCCTACTGCCCCAGGAGTATAAAACTCGCTAGGTTGAGTACCTAAAAGAATTTTTCCTGGCACAATGATCCCAGGACTGTTGGGCCCGATTACCAAAGTTTCACAGGCCTCGGCTTTGCGGAGTAATTGCACCATATCCAAAGGTGGCACGCCGGCGGTGATAATAATAATTTGAGCAATATGGGATGCGATCGCTTCTAATGCCGCATCTAGAACGTCGTAAGGATCTACACAGATAATTGTTGTATCAATTACCCCAAGTTGTTCTATTACCTCTTCTACTAAGTCAAATACTGGCAGTCCATGCAGTTCCTGTCCGCCACATCCAGGATTGACACCAGCTACCAAATTTGTGCCATAAGCTTTCATTTGAGCAACATGAGTGCCTGATATAAATTCACAAAAGCCTTGAATTAAGACTTTACTTTCTGGCGTTAGGTTCATAAAAAATTACCGTAAATTTGACAACCCAGTGAGTTAAACCGCTAGGCAAGGGGGGTAAGGATTAGGGGAATAATTAATACCCAATACCCAATGCCCAACGATATGTTTACGCGGTAAAAATTAATAATTTTTGATTTTTGAATTGGAACAAAATGACAATCACTACTTTTTATTAGCCATTGGTTTAGCAAGACGAACTGCTGCCGCCACTGCCTCATCTAAATTTTCTACCACCAGGAGCGCGTCGCTGTGAGTTTTTAGTGTTGCTAAATATGTTCTAACAGCATTAAATTCAGACCCAGCAAGACGAACAACCAAGGGTTTAAAATTCCGCTCTCGCCGAATTTTACTACCATTAGAATTTACAACCTGTGATTTAATTTCGCTGTTGTCTTGCTGCACAACTTTAGCTATAACTTCTGCTACTTCTTCCGTTTGAGGAATGCTACCTAGAAAATTAATTAGTATTACTTGAATGCTTTTGTCAGCCTCCAGTATTTTTAGACCTGTCTCTAGGCGATCGCGGAAGGTAGTTGGTGTAGTATCTGTAAGGAAAGCATGACGTAGATTCAAACAAACACCTGGATTGCCACCAGCATTAGCGACTAAATCTAAAGTTGCCATCACTGAACCAGTACCATTACCTAAAATACCGATTTTCCCGTGCATTTTCACGCCATCCCAGTCGCCCAATATACCATTTATTCCAGTACTGGTATTACGGCTGATAATTTTTGCTGCCATCTCGGCGAGGTCTGGATGACGCTTGATCGACCGTTCATTGACCCTGACTTTACCATTAAGAGCCATAACTTGACCATTAGCACTAACTGCCAAGGGATTTATTTCGACTAAATCCAGGTCTTTTTGCACAAATAACTGGTACATCTTCTGGACAACGCTGCTTACCGACTGCATCAGCGTCCCCTGCAAACCCATTTTCAAAGCCAGTCGTCGGGCATAAAAAGGCGAGAATTCCTGTTCCACGACAACATGATGCATTCTTTCCCCAGCGGATTCCCAATCAATGTCTGCTTCTTTGCAACCTAAAAGTACTGGTCGGCAAACAGCAGTATCTAAAACCACCGCTAGATAAAATTCCTGGTTGGCGTCGTATTGGGATTCTGCCAGCACAACTTCCGGCAATTCGCCCCAGATTGGTAAACTAAAGATATTTTGAGCCGCTGCGATCGCATCAATTGTCGTTTCGGCAAACCTGACTCCACCTGCTTTTGCCCGTTCCGCTCCATGTACTTGAGATTTCAGTACAATTGGAAAGCGAATTTTTAAACGTTTCAAATCTGTGGGATGGTCAATTCGTTGGGAAGGCAATACAGGAATGCCTATCTTCCCAAACCATTCTTTAACTTGATACTCTAATAAATCCATTGATACACCTTGCATTCACACTTTCCAAGCCTTTGCTTAGTGCTGTCTTAATATTTTGCAGCACTTTTATTGCAGAATTAAGCTTTTGGCAGCTATAAAAATTTCTTTTTCACGGATCAATTTTATCGAATTAAGCAAATGAGGCACATTAATTTCGATAGCAAACCTGTTTGTGGCAGACCCACAATACGTCATTAATCTCCTCAGTAAGTTTCTCAGCATAGAAGATAACTACCTTTCTGTCAAAACCCTCTGACTTAGCATCCTTTCCTTAACCTTTGGATAAATTTGTCACAACTGCTCTGCCACTAGAATTTTGCACAGCAGTATATACCGTGAATTTAATTGTCACGAAATAATGCAGTGAAAATACCCAAAATCTCTATTATTCCCATTTTTTATTTGTAATTTATATCTGAGCACAGATTATTTAATTTTGCATCTAGCACTGTGAAAATGTATCGACGCGAACAATAACTGCTTTTTTAATTTTTGGTGAAAACCCAGAATTTGTGTTAGAAAGTTGGTCGTTCAAATTTTCAGGCTGTGGTTGGTTAAACTGTGCATTTGCATTCAACAAACCTAAAAAGTTCATTTCATCCCCTTAAAGATAATCAAAACAATATAGAAGTTCAGCGGGAAAGCTCTATGAAAGTAGCAGTCCAGCAGGAAGATTTACAGCTTTTAGCCAAAACTTTGCAGGAACAATTACTTGTAGAAGTCTCAACGGCTGAAGTCTTCGAGGTTAAGTGTGCCGTCAATAAAGACGGGCTAATGATTTTAACGCAACACGAATCAGATGTAATAGTTGACGCTCAGATAATCTTTGCAGTAATTGAGGAAGTACTTCAGTCTCTAGCACCCCACAGATACCAGCGAGTGCAATGTTTCCTCAGAATTTTTGGTGAACAACTCCCTTATGCCAAATGTTTCTTGGCTATGCAGATAGGGGAATGGGGAGATGGACAAGAGGACAAGGGGACAAGGGGACAAGGAGACAAGGGGGAAGAATTCGCCGCGTCTTCTTCAGCTTTGACATATTTTCCATTCATCGATGAGACAGAGGAAGAGGAAGCGTTTGACCCATTTGCAGATGCGCCGAATTTGTCGGCTTCAAAGCCAGCATTCCAAATCAAACCTATCTTACTGGGTGCAGTCTTGGTGGGAATTGTAGTCTTAGGCGGTGGTGCTTACTTCTTGACTCGCCCTTGTGTAATGTCTGAGTGTAAAGAAATACAAAACGCCGAGCAATTAAAAACAAAATCTCCACAACTGATGCGCCGCGCCAAGTCTGAAAAAGAATTAGTCGCACTACAACAGCAATTTACGGCAGCCAGCGCATCCTTGAACACAATTCCTAGTTGGTCACCCCATTCCCAGGTGGCAGAAGAACTAAAAGCAAGTTTGTCTGGACGGTCAGAAAAAATCAACCAGGTGGTCAAGGCTTTGCAAACGGCATCCTTGGCGACACAAAAAGTTCAAACTCCCGCACATAGCCTAGAGGAATTACAAGCTAGGCAACACTTATGGCGACAGGCTATAGCGCCACTAGAAACTATAAGCTCCGGCAGTGAACTCTATGGGCTAGTGCAAGGGAAATTATTAAATTATCGTGTCCGTTTGCACGCTGTAAATCAACAGATATTTACTGAGGAAAAATGGCTGAAAAAAATAACAGCAGCAAAAGCTGTGGCTAATGCAGCCGAGAATCGGCAAGCTACTGCTAAATCCTTGAATGACTGGCAAAAAGTGCAGTCTACTTGGCTCGTGGCCATTAATGCCTTGAATAGCATTCCCCGGACTAGTCCTGGATACCAAGAAGCCGAAAAGCTGTTGCTAGATTATAAACCTAAGTTAGTAGGGGCACGCGATCGCGCGACCAAAGAACGATTAGCTGTTAAAACCTACCAACAAGCCGTTAGCACTGCCAAGCAAGCCAAAGTATATGAGCAACAAAACCAATGGCAAGCAGCGGCGACATACTGGGATCAGGCTTTGCAAACTGCAAAACAGATTTCCCAGGATAGCTTGTACTACACTCAGGCTCAGTCTCTCATCGAACCCTATTCAGTAGCCCTCAAACAAGCACAAGAAAAACTACAAGTTGTTAGTAGTTTGCAACAAACCCGCACTGACCTAGATAAAACCTGTATTAATGGAATTCGGATTTGCACATTTAGCATAGACAACGCAGGAATTATTGTCCGGTTAACCCCTGAGTATGACCAAGTAAGACAAAATAACTTGGCTAATCCTTATTCTGAGAACTCGGAGACTGCTGTTGATGTTACCAATCACTTGCAAATTTTACGGGAAGCCTTAGCTGTAATTAGTGACAATGCTAACTTGTCCCTTTTCCTCTATGATTCCCAAGGTCAGGTAATTTATACACGGACTTTGGGTGGATAAGTAGACATATTTGACACCAATGCACATCTGTGCGCCCCTACAAGGGATTGATAAAATATTCTTGGATTGTAGATTAATCCCTTCACCTTACTAACTGCGCGGCAGAATTAAAAAATTGACGAGACAACCCTTTCACAACTAAAACTGTTGTCAACAAATTAGCAAAAGCAACCATAAATACAATCAAAATTTCGTAAGATACAGCATCCAGGGGTGGGACACCAGCTAATAACTGTCCTGTGGTAATTCCTGGTATTGCCACCATACCGATGAGGATCATTTGATTGAGAGTCGGCATAAATCCGGCTCTGATGGCGTCTTTGCGGTACTGGCTAACTGCTTGCTGGGGCGTTGCACCTAAACTCAAGTGGGTTTCTATTTCGAGATGGCTGGAATTAATGGTGCTGACAAGACGTTCGCCTGCGATCGCAGCTGCATTGGTAGCATTACCTAAGACTATCCCTGCTAGGGGAATTATATACTGGGGTTCGTACCATTTTTCTGGTTGAATGATCAAGAAGTTGGTGTAAAGCACTGTCAGGGCGGTACTAATTAAAATTGCACCCCACACCAAAGGCAACACATGAGGAATTTTTTGGCTGATGCGATTTCGTGCGACAATCGCCGTAATTATCAGCATTATTGCTAATAGCGCCAAAACTGCCCAAGCATTGTCTAAAGCGAAGATGAAATCTAAAATGTATCCCAATACAAGAAGTTGTAAGATAGTTCTCCCACTAGCAAGGGCTAAGTTAAACTCTAATCCTAATTTTTCCCAAGCAGATAAACCAATGGCGATCGCCATCAATCCCACAGCAATAGCTAAATCTACGAAATCCAGCCTGATCAGATCCTGCATGGGTTCTCTATCTCCTGGTATTCTCTTTTCAAAGCAGCCCACACACCTGGAACTTTGATCCGATGTGTTGGATCTTGGTTGATATATATCACCTTCATCAATTCAAAATGGTACAACCTTAACATGGCAAACACTTAGTATGCCTACTATCTGTAAATTAAATGTGCGGTAGTTTACTGCGCCACAATTTAAGTAAAAACCCTAATAGATGCGTATCTTGGGCGATAGTCTTTTAGTAGCTCCTTTTTGATTAACAATTCAATCAGCAAAAATTGACTCTCGAAGTGCATCCTTTGTATCTCCCGATAAAATAAGAACTCATGATCCAAAGTGTAAATCCCATCCCTGCTTTTGATATTAAGCAGCAATACACCACCATCGAAGCAGAAGTAAGTGCAGCTGTCTTAGAAGTATTGGCTTCTGGTCGCTATATCGGCGGCCCCCTAGTCGAAGGCTTTGAGCAACAGTTTGCTGCTTATAATACTGTTACTCAATGTGTGGCTTGTAATTCTGGTACTGATGCACTCTACTTAGCATTACGAGTCTTGGAGATTGGTGCAGGCGATGAAGTGATTACAACGCCTTTCACCTTTATTGCTACATCTGAAGTAATTAGCGCCGTTGGTGCAAAGCCTGTTTTTGTTGACATTGAGGCTACTACCTTTAATCTCGATGTGGAACAAGTAGCGGCGGCGATTACACCCAAAACCAAAGCGATTATCCCGGTTCACTTATTTGGACAACCTGTGGATATGACATCATTGATGGCGATCGTTCAGTCTCACAATTTGTCAATAATTGAAGATTGCGCTCAGTCTACAGGGGCAATGTGGGCTAATGAAAAAGTAGGAAGCATTGGACATATTGGTTGCTTTAGTTTCTACCCTACCAAAAATCTTGGTGGTTGTGGTGATGGCGGAGCAATAACGACTAATGACCCAGCGATCGCCACTAAACTGCGAATATTACGGGATCATGGTAGTAAAATTCGATATTTACACGAGGAAATCGGTGTAAATAGTCGCTTAGATGCTCTCCAAGCAGCCATCTTGCAGATTAAGCTACGTTATTTAGATATTTGGAATGATCGCCGACGAGATATCGCCAACTATTACTATCAGTTCCTGAGTCAAGTTCCAGGGATAGTGCCGCCTCAAGAATTACCTGAGGGTGTTGGGGTATGGAATCAATACACTATTCGGATATCAGGTGAAGGGCGAAATGGTTCTAGCGCTAAATATCGAGATTGGGTGCGTAATCAATTACAAGAGCAGGGTGTGAGTTCAATGATTTACTACCCCTACCCTTTACATTTGCAACCAGTTTATCAAAGTCTGGGCTATCAAATTGGAGACTTACCAATAGCAGAGCAAGCTTGCCATGAAGTCATATCTTTGCCTATGTTCCCAGAATTGACACAACAGCAGCAAGACCAGGTAATTTATGCATTAAAAGAAGTTATGAGTTAATAGTTAGAAATTTGGAGTTAAGAGTTTGAAGTTTGGAGTTTTGAATGAATAAGTTTCTTCTACTCATCACTCATCACTCCTAACTCATCACTCCTAACTCATCACTCCTAACTCATCACTCCTAACTCATTACTGCATTTGCAGTTGCTAAGGCTTCTACCAAGCCACGCACAGCGGCAATCATTGCTATTTCGCTATTGAGTTGGTTGATGGCGGAACCAACACCAACACCAGCAGCACCAGCAGCGATCGCTAATGGTGCGGTAACGTTAGAAATTCCTGAAGCACATAATACTGGTACTGACACCACACGAGAAATTTCAAAAGCTGCTGCCAAGGTAGGAGCAGCTTTTTCAATTAATCCTAGAGTTCCAGGGTGAACTGGGTTACTGCTAGTACCACCTTCGGTTTGGATAATATCCGCTCCAGCTTTCACCAGTTCTTCTGCTAGCTGTACCTGTTGATCTAGTTCTAGGATGTGGGGAACGGTAACAGATAGGGTAATTTCGGGTAAAAGAGCGCGGGTTTGCTTAGTCAGCGCTAGCACTTCCAGAGCCTCAAAGCGGCGACCTTGAGCATAGAAAGAATCAAAATTCCCGATTTCAATTAAATCAGCACCAGCTGCTACAGCTTGCACAAATTTTTCTGGCTCTACTGCTGATACACAAATTGGTAAGTTTGTCAAACTTTTAGCTAGCCGGACTAAGGCTGGATCGGCGGCAATATCGACAAAAGTAGCACCACCAAATTCAGCAGCTTTAACGGTAGCGGCGACGCTAGCGGCGTCGAAGTTATTTAAGCCGCTGATCACTTTCAGAACACGGCGGTTATTAAATGCACGTTGGAGTGGAGAATGCATCGTCATAGTTTGGCTTTTGAAGCTACGAAAATTAGGTATATTCTACCGTTCCTCAGCTGATCGGGGACTAAATCACTATCGCAGTTGCCAAATCTTGATAGTTTTATGGAGACAACAGACCTCTCTAGAGCATCGATTCAGTAATCAAAAACCTAACCCCCCAGCCCCCTTCCCTAGCAGGGAAGGGGGAGCTAAATTCCCCTCTCCGATGCGGATAGGGGTTGGGAGAGAGGTTCTTCCAGGATTACTGAATTGGTGTTCTAGGAGCGATCACCATGCTGAATCTAGATAAAATGAATTTACTGAGGATTTATCTTAGTTCCCACTTCTGACTTATTCACTTTCCGTAGTAAACTCTAGCGTTACCGTATCCTATATTTCGCAGATATTTATTCCATTCCTCAGCTTGGAATCGATCAGAAAAAGGCCCTACTGCTACGTGTGGCCCTCGTGGTTGCGTCCTTTCGAGGACTCCGCCAGATCGTCCTAAATCTTGACTAAATCGGGCTAGATTCTGCCTAATTTGTGCTGCGATCGTAGGTAATTGTTCTGGAGTGGTGGGAATGGCGACATAATATCTAGAAACTGGTCTATTAGCATTTATATTAGTGCGATCGCCTACAAAGCTTCTATTGCCTGAATTTATTTCCTGTCCGTTAGCAAAGCTGATAATCCGGGCGCTATATATCCCTCGTGACTCTAACTCACTCACCCGTTGTTGAGCGTTAGATACTCTGTTAAAAACACCTGACTGAATTACATTTCGGCCTTGATACTGGCGAATGTAAGCACTGGGTTCAATCTGACGGATTGCTTGTAGCGTTTGGAAATCGCTACCATCTACATAAACTAAGTAGCGCTCAAAGTTCTGGTTATATTGACTAAACTGTTCAGGTTGAGAGGGCTGAAAGTTCGGCTCAAATTGATTATTTTGTACTGGTTGAGATGGCTGAAAATTCTGCTCTAATTGATTGTTTTGTACTGGTTGGGAGGGCTGAAAATCCTGCTCCAATTGACTCTCCTCCACTGGTTGTAACTGCGGTGATGGCTGTTGGCCAAAGGGAATTGGCGGTGGCGGTAAAGTATCACCTGCTTGTTGAGCAAGTAGCACGTTGCTGTTGTGGATTTGTGCTTGTACTGGGGTAGAGTCTGGAATCAGCAGTAACCATCCTCCAACTAACAAGGAGAGAAGTCTGATAGTGGGCTTCCATCCCTCAGAACTTCGGCGCAGCATCTGAAATGGGATAAATTGACTTGGTATTTCTCTCGACATAGTAATTAGAAAGTAGTCAAAGTATTTCTAGGCAATTTCCATCAGGAACTAATTAGTTCACCGTTGTAGCAACTATATAGCGTTAACGTAAAATTAGCTCATGTGCGTGGCAAAAAATACATCTGTAATTATTCTTAGATAAGGGTAATGGAGGATTAAGCTCATCCCACTCCTAAAAGGGGATGGGATTTCATGTTGACTGATGACGGTTGACGGTTAACAGTCAACAGTTAGAAAACTGAAGTGCTTTGGTAGCAAGGCTTTGAAGAGTGTGTGCTACAATTGGACAACCACGCAGCTATCGTGTCGTGCTTTGTATGAAAAAAGTCGTCGTTGGTCTTTCTGGTGGCGTTGACAGTTCCACCGCCGCAGCTATCCTGCACCATCAGGGCTATGAAGTGATTGGTTTGACTCTTTGGCTAATGAAAGGCAAAGGTCAATGTTGCTCTGAAGGTATGATCGACGCGGCTGATCTCTGTGAACAATTGGGCGTTCCCCATGAGGTTGTAGATATTCGAGATGTCTTTCAGACGCATATTGTCGATTTCCTGGTGACTGGTTACAGTGCTGGAATCACGCCTTTACCTTGCTCCCAGTGCAATAAAACGGTGAAGTTTCGGCCAATGGTGCAGTATGCTCGTGAAGAATTGGGCTGCGATCGCATTGCCACCGGTCATTATGCCCGAATTAGTTATGACGAAGCAACTGGACGTTACCAGTTATTAAGGGCTGTTGACCGCAATAAAGACCAGTCATACTTTCTCTATGATTTGTCTCAAGATTTACTTGCAGCAACTATATTTCCTTTAGGCGAACTAGAAAAAACTGACACGCGCCGCATCGCAACTGAATACGGACTGAAAACTGCTGATAAGCCAGAAAGTCAAGATTTGTGCTTAGTGGAAAGTAACGGTTCCATGCGGGCATTTTTGGATAAATATTTAGCTCCCAAAACAGGCGATATTGTAGATACTACAGGCAAAGTTTTGGGACAGCATGATGGTGTCCATCACTACACCATTGGTCAGCGCAAAGGCTTAGGAATTGCTGCTGCCGAACCGTTGTATGTGATTGAATTAGATGCGGCAAATAATAAAGTAGTAGTAGGCGATCGCACTAAGGTAACTCAGCCAGAATGCACTGTAGGACGGGTAAACTGGGTTTCCATTGCTGAACCATCTACCCCAATTCATGCCAAAGTGCAAATTCGTTATCGTTCAACACCTACACCAGTGACAGTAATTCCGTTGGAAAACTCCCGTGTGCGTTTGGTGTTTGATGAAGCCCAAATCAGCATCACCCCCGGACAAGCTGCGGTGTGGTACGACGGGGAGAAAGTGTTAGGTGGCGGAATAATTGAACAGTTTAGTTGAACCCAACCCCGGTTTAGTTAGTAACCAAAACCTCCCCTCTCCGTGTAAGCGAGGAGGGATATTTTATTTCTAATAGAAATGCTAATTTTTGGATTTATTGAAATCAACTCAACCTAATATTTGGTATCCATAGTCTTTACTATTAATATTTTCACATTTTAAGTTTTCACAGATTAAAAATCTATAATATAAGTTGCTAATTCTAGCAAATCACGGATGACTTGCGGTCGTTTGCTTACGTCGCTCATTAACCTTGGTTTGACCCTTTATGCTTGTTCCTTCAAATTCTTTCAAAGCTTGTACAGTTCCTACTTGCCAAGCTCGTTCAACTGTAGCGGCAATAATTTGAGTAAGAGGGATATTTGGAAAGTTAGGACTGTTATCAGATTCGATGTAATGTCCATCCCTGAGTAAATAAATTCTCAGCTTTTTACTATCGTAAATCCATAGTTCTGGAACTGCGATCGCAACGTATGCATCAAGAGTTGTTTTTGATGTCACATCTATTTCAATTGCTAAATCAGGAGGCGGATCATCTGGTTCTAGTTTGCGACGACTGATCATTCTTTGGTAATTTTGGATGTAGAAGCAAGCATCTGGTTCTACCCCCGCCGTATTTTCCCGCTTAAAGGTAGTTGAACCGAAGGGTTCATAACTTTTCCCGGCGATCTTCAGCAAGATTTTTACAATATCGGAAATTAAGTCCTTTGATTTTTCGTGTTCGGGTAGAGGAACCATAATTTCTAACGTAGACTTGCTGTAAGCAACTCGTAGCGATCGCTTTTCCCCCAGTTCTTGCAAAATGGACTCAAATTCCTCCCAACTGATATCCTGGATATTCACTTTACTACCAGGCGCTAGCCGCATTTGGCTAACAGGTTTAACAACGGGAGATACAGCAGTCATAAGCAATTCCAAATAAAGGAACTATTCTGAAACTTGAGGCTGGATTAGCTTTAGCGTAACCTAATCAGATCGCTTAGATAGTTGCAAAAACTTTCCTCCATTCCCTAAACTCTTTTTTTCTCAGTACCAGCATTTTGATAAGTTAGTACATAATCTGAAACAATAGCAGTAAAAGTAGAGAGGGGATTAAGTTGAGTCACAATCCAGATGCCATAGCCCCCCACGGTGGACAGTTGGTTAATCGTATCGCCACACCAGAACAAAGAGCAGAGTTTCTCTCAAAAGCTGACTTTTTGCCACGAGTGCAACTTGACGATCGCGCCGTTTCTGATCTAGAAATGATTGCGATCGGTGCTTTTAGTCCGCTGACGGGTTTTATGAACCAGGAAGACTACGATCGCACTGTTACAGAAATGCGACTAGCTAACGGTCTTGTGTGGTCAATACCGATTACACTATCTGTCAGCGAAGAAGTAGCTTCCCCGTTACAAGAAGGCGGCTTAATCCGTCTGGATAACTCCAGAGGTGAATTTATTGGGGTTTTGCAACTCACGCAAAAATATCACTACGATAAAACCCGCGAAGCAAGAAATGTCTACCGCACTGATGATGTCAAACATCCAGGCGTGCAGGTACTCTATAACCAAGGTACTGTAAATCTGGCGGGTGATATTTGGCTGTTGCAACGCGAACCTCATCCCCAGTTTCCCACTTACCAAATTGATCCAGCCGCCTCACGGCAAATGTTTAGAGACAAGGGTTGGAAAACCATCGTTGGCTTTCAAACTCGCAACCCTATCCACCGCGCCCATGAATATATTCAAAAGTGCGCTTTAGAAACTGTGGATGGTCTATTTTTGCACCCATTAGTCGGGGCGACAAAAGAAGATGATATTGCCGCTGATGTGCGGATGCGTTGCTATGAAATTTTGCTAGAACATTACTACCCCTTAGACCGGGTATCTTTAGCAATAAATCCAGCAGCAATGCGCTATGCTGGGCCTCGTGAGGCCATATTCCATGCTTTAGTCCGCAAAAACTACGGCTGTACTCACTTTATCGTCGGACGAGATCATGCTGGCGTGGGTGACTATTACGGCACTTACGATGCTCAATACATCTTTGATGAATTTGCGCCAAGTGAATTGGGCATTGTGCCGATGAAATTTGAACACGCTTTCTACTGCACGCGCACTAAGCAGATGGCAACATCTAAAACCAGTCCCAGCAGGCCAGAAGAACGCATTCACCTATCAGGGACAAAAGTTCGAGAAATGCTGCGGCGCGGTGAGTTACCTCCCCCAGAATTTTCCCGTCCTGAGGTGGCGGCAGAGTTAGCGCGAGCAATGCGAATACAAGTGCCGGCTTAGGGCAAATTGTCAATAGATCAGCAGTATCGACTGTCACTTTACACTATAGAGTTCAGCCCTGTAAGCTGCTAACTGATAGCTGAGGGCTGATAGCTAATTATGGAACGGCGCACGTTTTTACAAAGAATTGGCTCAATACTCGCGGTATTGGGGGTAACTGAAGCTCAGTGGTTGACTTTGGGAAATCGCTATTACCAGGCTTTGGCACAACCCAGTCCGCGCAAATTAGCATTGCTAATAGGTATTAACCAATACCCGCAAATTCCCGCCCTCAGTGGTTCTATGATGGATGTGGAACTCCAAAGAGAACTTTTGATTCATCGCTTTGGTTTCCAAGGGTCAGATATTTTAACCTTAACTGAGGAACAAGCTAGCAGGGAATTCATTGAGGCGGCTTTTTTGGATCACCTGGGTAAGCAAGTTAAACCCGGTGATGTGGTGGTCTTCCACTTTAGCGGCTATGGCAGCCGTGTCAAATTGGAAACATTGCCAGATACAATGCACAATGCTCTGGTGCCAGCTAATGTGGCTCAGAATCCACAAGATGAACAAATAGTCAATTATATATTAGAAGAAACTCTACTGCTATTATTGCGATCGCTCCCCACAGACAGAGTAACAGCAGTATTGGATACTAGCTATTATGCTCCTAGCACAGTCTTAGGATTAAAAATTCGCGCCCTTCAGGAGTCAGTAGCCAAGCTAGCAGCAGAAGAACTCGACTTTCTCAAACAACTTCAAACTCAGAAATTACCTAGCACTCCAATTGTTTTAGCAGCTACCTCAGAACCGAAGCAGCCGGCAAGGGAAGGACTATTCTCTGGTTTTAGTGCCGGGTTATTTACCTACGCCTTGACACAGTATTTATGGGAATTCACCCCAGCCACCACAATTCAAGTCGCCCTCTCCCATGTGGAAAATTCTCTATCCAAATTGGGTAGTAAACAGCAATCAGCGTTATTAAGTAATAAGAAAAATCAAGATATACCGTCTCTACTGCCAGACAGTGTAAATGGTGCAGAAGGCGCGGTAACAGCTATTGAAGAAGACGGTAAAACAGTCCATCTGTGGTTAGCAGGATTACCTCCACAAGTGCTGCTATACTACGGAGTGAATTCTCGATTCACCCTCGCAACAACAGAGCAATTAGTATTGCGATCGCGCACTGGGTTAACAGCAAAAGCGCAAATTTCCAAAATTGAAGGTGCAAATCCCCTACAAGTTGGGCAACTCGTCCAAGAAGCAGTCCGAGTTTTACCCCGAAATATTAATTTAACAATAGCTTTGGATACTGGATTGGAAAGAATTGAGCGGGTAGACGCTACAAGTGCCTTTGCTGGATTTTCCCATGTGTCCACCGTAGTAGCAGGAGAAAAACCCGCTGATTATTTATTTGCCAAACTACAGGAAATTCCCAGTCATTATGGTCTATTTTCTCTTGGTGGCGAGCTAATTCCCAATACCACCGGAGAAGTAGGAGAAGCAGTAAAATTAACAGTACAAAGGTTAGCGCCAAAATTATCAACCCTGTTTGCAGCCAAGTTATGGCGGCTGACAGAAAATGAAGGTTCTTCCCGCTTACCTCTCAAGGCAACCTTAGAAATAATTAGTGGCATATCGCCTCGCGTCGTCATGCAGCGCGAAACAGTACGAACTTTTAAAAAATCAGTACAGACGCGATTAATTGCGTCTCTCCCCACTCCGATTGTGCCTATCGGTAGTCGAATGCAATATCGAGTGGAAAACCAGAGTGATCGCCCAGTATATTTAATCTTGCTGGGATTAAACAATAATCAGACAGGAGTTGCTTTCTATTCTTGGGAAACTCCCCAAGAACCAAACACTGCCGACACCAAGCCCCTTCTCAAAGAAGTCGTCATCGCCCCAGGTGAAACCCTCACCCTACCCCAAACTAATGGTGCTTCCCAATGGGTGATTTCAGGGCCAGCTTCTGAGTGCGAACAACAACTGATTTTTAGTACTGCCCCTTTTAGCGAAACTCTCGCCGCCTTGAGCAGTGTTAAGTATTCCACAGCCGAACAACGTCCGATTAGCCCATTGTTGAATCCCTTAGACGTTGCACAAGCCTTGCTACAAGACTTGCATAACGCCAGCGCCCTTAAAACGGAGATGAACGGCACAGCAACCGACTCATATATCTTGGATGTGAATAATTGGGCAAGTATTAGCTTTAATTTTCAAGTTGTGTAAACAACGATATGATGAGGCGATCGTTTCTAATAATAGAGCCTTAAAACTTGAGCCTAAATTTTATTGATCTTGGTGTTATAAAGCCCGTTGTCATGCATTAAAAAATACTCATGATTTAGCTATTGAAAGTTTGACACAGGCAATTAAGTTCAAAGGTGACCAACATCAAGATTTGACACCAATTAGTAATGCCATGCCCCTACAATAAATGTATATGTATCAAGGGTTTTCGTGAATTGGTATGAATGCTCTACAAGTACGTCTACACTGACTAGTCTTCGAGATCATCTCCAGTAAAGAATTGTTTATACGAGCATAAGCTAGAGTTTTGTATAACTTTAGTTGTACTCCTATTGATGATCGGGAGTGTTCAACTTGAGTCTTTACCTCATAAAGTATGAGCTATAAACCAGAAAAAATCTCAATTGAATTCAGTCGCCAGCAGGATGAGACTTAGCACAATATTTTTTACACTTATAAATAAACCTGATAAACAACTTGGGAACAGCGTATGCCTCTTCACAAACTTGAACATTTTGACCCAAACTATCGAGAAACTTTCGGCGGAGACGATGTTAAAGCATTGGATCTTTATACTGAGGCAGGAGAAAGAGTTGGCTCAGTGGCTGATGTTTTAGTTGATGACGATGGTCATTTCCGGTATTTAATTATTGATACAAGCGTAGATTTTTTTGGTAAGAAAATATTACTACCAATTGGTCTTTCCCGGATCGATTATCCTGCAAGACGCGTCTATGTTGATGGATTAAGCAGACAACAAGTAGAAAATTTAGTTGAGTACAAAGAAGACGCGATCGTTGATAATGATTACGAAGAAAAGGTACGGAGTGTATTTCGTTCTCCAACCAGCGGTGTGACTTTTGATCGCGATACATACAATTACCAGACAGAACCAGCTTTATACGGGTTGAATGAGCAATATCATCAAACTTTTAGACTCTATGAAGAACGATTAATTGCCAACAAACACCGCATAAAAACCGGAGAAGTATCGGTTGGTAAACACATTGAAACAGAAACTGCACGCGTTACAGTACCTATTCAAAAAGAACGAGTTCTGATTGAGCGAGTTGTGCCAACAGAAACAGGAAAGGTTGTAGATACCAATGAACTTAAGTTCCAAGAAGGGGAAGTAGCACGCATAGAAGTGTACGAAGAAACGCCTGAGATACATAAAGAAGCGTTTGTGCGTGAAGAAGTCCGGGTAAAGAAAGTAGTAGAACGGGATACTGTGGAAGCACAAGACACCATTCGTCGAGAAGAGTTAGATGTTGATACTGCGGGTAATTTACATGTGCAGGAACATGGTACCACTACACATGAAACTGTTTAAGTCGCTAGTCAATAAGTTTGTTTAGTAGATTTATCTGAAATAATCATGCAGGCAAAGCTAATTTTTATCTCTGTCTGTATTTTTGTATTCAACAAAATTCCCGGTTTCTGAGAGAAATCGGGAATCTAACCTTGGAAAAATTTACATCTTGATCAACAATGTAGAAACGCAAATTTCCTTGGTTCTGATATCAAAAAATATCTATAACTTTTGATTATTTAACTTATGAAATAATTCATTCGCCAGAAAGAGGCAAACAAGTAATTAAATGTCTAACTTAGTTATTAGGAGATGGGAATAAAAGTTTTGAGGAAAATATAATGGTTCTCTACAAATTACAAGATTTTGAGCCTAACTATCGTGATACTTTTGAAGGTCACGACATTAATGGACTTGGCGTTTATACACAAGGAACTGATGAGAAAATTGGCACTGTCAGCGATGTTTTAGTGGATGAGGAAGGTCATTTCCGCTATCTAGTCGTTGATTTAGGCTTCTGGATTTTTGGTAAAAAAGTGTTATTACCAATTGGTCGCGCTCGTATCGACTATAACGTTGATCGCGTCTACACAATTGGCTTGACTAGAGAGCAAGCAGAAGATTTACCTGAGTTCAATGAACGTCAAACCCTTGATTACGATTATGAAGAACGGGTGCGTGGGGTATATCGCCGACCCACAGACTATACCCAGCCTGTAGAAGCATCATTACCATTGGAAGCTACAGCACCAGTGGATGCAACCTATCAGCAGCCAGTTACGCCTACTTACAATCGTGATAGCTACAATTACGAACATGAGCCTTCTTTATACGGGTTACATGAGCAAGATCATCAAACTTTGAGATTGTATGAAGAACGGCTGATTGCCAGTAAACGCCGCCAAAAAACTGGAGAAGTAACGATTGGCAAGCACGTTGAGACTGATACTGCGCGGGTTGCAGTCCCAGTCGAAAGAGAACGAGTTGTGATTGAGCGTGTAACTCCAGCAGATGCAGGTACTGCCGTTTCTGGGCGCGAAGCAGACTTCCGTGAAGGCGAAGTTGCTCGCGTAGAAATCCACGAAGAAACTCCTGAAATTCGCAAAGAAGCATTTTTGCGCGAAGAAGTTAGAGTTAGAAAAGTGGTCGATCAAGACACAGTTGAAACTCAAGAAACTGTGCGTCGTGAAGAGTTAGATGTGAATTCTGGTAATCTTCCGATTGAAGAGCGCTAACTAACAGAGTCATTAGTTGCTAACTAATGACTAATAATTAATTCGACACAGTACAGGTGAGGCTGTAGAATTAGCTTTACCTGTGCTTGCAATATCTGATAGCATTTTAGAATTTGAATTGCGAATATGGGTTGGACAAATACATTTGCCACAAACATTTTCTAAATAGCATTCAGATGATCAATACATTACATTTAATTTAGCTAAGTAGAAAGCAGTTCATAAAATTTGCATATGAATAGCCAACCGATGACAAAAAACATTGGACAGGCAAACTCTGACTCTCGCACTAGCACCTCGTTAGCAGATTTAAGAAATAAGGTGAGCAATTTTGCTGTGTTCGATCAGCAAGGTCAGCTAGTAGGAGTAGTTCACGACTTAATTGTGGATGCTAATCGCCGATTAAACTTAGTTATATCTAATCAGGCGAATCAAGGAACTCTAGAATATGGTCAGCAGTTAGCCGATAAATATCCTTCTTTATTTCGATTGCAGAGCCAGAGAATAAAAAAAATCGACAAGCCGACTAAATCTGTTTTCATAGACTTAAACAAATCAGAAATCGAGTATATGCCTGAATATTTAGAAACAGAAACACCAGGCGAGCGCACACTATCAGAAAACTCAACTGAGCAACTAGACAATTATCAAACTACAAATAGCCCAGTTGAGCCAGTAAATTTAGATGATGTTACCGAAGAACAGATTATTCGTCTACTAGAAGAACGCCTAGTTGTTGAAAGCAGTAAGCGTAAAGTTGGTGAGGTGATTGTTCGCAAAGTAATCGAAACCCGGATGATACAAGTTCCTGTCCGGCGTGAAAGGTTGATTGTGGAACAAATTAGCCCAGGACACAAACAACTTGCAGAAATTGATTTAGGACAAGAGGAAATTTCTGGCATTGACTTGACCGAAGTAGAAGGACTTGAGGCTACACATTTTGACAGTGGTTTAACAGTAAGCGGCGAATTTAGCTCACCTAAAACTGCTAGTTTATTGTTGAATGCGATCGCACTAGAGCAAAATCACGGCTGTAAGCAGGTGCGAGTGACCATTGGTGTTGAAGATGAGTCACACGAGAAAAAATACCAGGAGTGGTTTGATCGCTGTTCTAAAGGTCAATCACTAAAGTCGGAAAAATAAGTTTCTAGCAGATTAATTTAGTAGGGTGGGCATTGCACACCCTATTTTTTTTGCTGATTTAAGAAAAGAAAATTAACTCATCCCACAGCTACGAAAACATCGCAAGTCTTTCCGACACGCTGCTGCGTTCGCTCATTTTCTTGAATTGCCGTGAGAAAATTGAAGTCAACAGTACCAAATGACTAATGACCAATGACTAAACCGGCGGGCGGCTATCCCAGACACCCTTAGAAGGAATGGCATTCTCGCCGATTTTCGTTCCCTTGCGGGTAACCGAAATGTCTCCAAAGCAACTTAATTTACAATACTAAGCAGTTGCCTTGCTTTTGGCTACCTTGCAATGAAATTTCGACTGAAGAGACTTTCACCGAAGAAACGACAGCGCCTGATCTCACCTATTCAGATTCAAGCTCGAGATGGAAAATTTGAGATTATGGGTATGGGTGCATGGCATTCCTACTGGCGCGATCCCTACCATCTGCTGCTAACAATTCCCTGGACTGGCTTTCTGCTCCTGATTTGTACTTTCTATATAACTATCAATGCTCTATTTGCCATAGCTTACTTGATAGGAGGAGATTGTATTGCCAATGCCAGACCTGGTTCTTTTTTAGATGTCTTTTTCTTTAGCGTCCAAACCCTAGCATCTATCGGCTATGGGGCAATGTATCCTAAAACAACTTACGCCAACATTATTGTCACCATTGAAGCAATGATCGGTTTGGTGGGAATTGCTGTGATGACGGGACTAGCGTTTGCTCGATTCTCCCGACCCACAGCTCGTGTACTCTTTAGTCGTGTTGCTGTAATTACACCTCATGATGCGATGCCGACTCTCATATTTCGCACCGCTAATCAGCGTCGCAATATGATTCTGGAGGCGCAGATGCGAGTCTACTTAATGCGCGACGAAGTTTCCTTAGAAGGGCAGTTCATGCGTCGGTTCTATGATCTTAAACTGCTGAGGAACCAAACACCTAGCTTCACGTTGAGCTGGTCAGTGATGCATGTCATTGATGAGTTTAGTCCTCTATATGGGATGACACCAGAATCGTTAACCCAGACAAATACTATGCTGATCATCTCTTTGAGTGGCATTGATGAAACGGTTGCACAGGTTGTCCATGCCCGTCATAGTTATGGTGCTAATGAAATTTTGTGGAACAATCAATTTGTCGATATCATCCACCACACACCCGATGGACATCGCTACATTGATTACAACCGCTTCCACGATGTTTTACCTTTAGATGAAATGCTTTGAATGCCTGAAAGTTACTCGGAAGCTTGATTGAGTGGTGGTTCTAAAGATTTAACGACAACCCGACCATGTTCAACTACAGTGCAACTTTTAACCATGCTCTTGCTGGGGTTAACTGGCACATCCTGGCACTGATTTTGGTGGGAGATATTTTGCTCCTGTTGCTGATTGAGGACGACAACACAACAGGCGCAGGAGGCAAAGGACATATAAAATATTTCGATCTCTATATTTATTATCGCGCTACTGATGCTGTTTGGCTGAAAAATTTGCTACCCATGTGTTTTGATAATTCAGTGCTGGTTTAAAGCGTATATGCGAAACTATGACTGTAAGTACTTGCTTCCTTGTGCTTGTAACCTGTTTGATATATCTAAACCGAGTAAACAGGAAAGCGGTTATAGATCCCGCCCCGCTTTCCTCCCTGCTCAAACTTGTTTCGCAGGGTTAGACAGTGGGTTTTTCTAATGAAAAATTTTTTGAGATACCTGGGTTTAGGTTTCCTATCTACCTTTTTGACTGCGACTCCCGGATTGGGAGCTGAACGCATTAGCTTTTATTACCCTCCCTTTGGCGAATTCTCCTTGTCTGTGGACTCGCTGGAAACTTTTGCGAAAGTTGGCAAAATCGATCAAGATTTTTCATTTTATGCTAGCCGTGCTACCCCCCAACAACTCGCTCAATTGCGGGATCTGCTCCAGCAAAAGTTTAATGTCACTCCTACATTAGTATCTCAGGTTACCTACTCGCCTATAGGCGAACAAGTGATGCAACAGCTAGGAGAATTACTCCTCACTGAGTCTCGACAGAACGGCTTCTATGCCATACGTGCCTCTTTGATTTTGGCTGCTGTTGATCAAGAAGGTTTAACGGTTGTGAATTTGCTGCGGAAATTTCCTAGCAATACTGTGCGAGTGAATTTCACAGAAGGGTTAAGGATAGTTGATGACTTGTCACAATTGCTCAAAAAAAGGGATGAAGTTGTTGCCTCTCTTCAAAAAGAAGCGATCGCTCAAGCAGCCAATTCAACAATTGACTTCTCACAACAGCTAGATTTGCGATCGCCAGGAAAATTCCGCTGGCAGAAAAAAAGCCTGGAGCTAAATGACTTTTCTCGTAATCGCCGTCTACCGGTGGATATTTATTTACCTGCAACTCAAAACTCACAACTCCCAACTCAGAATTCCCTGTCGCCTCCCTTTCCCCTCATCGTCATTTCTCATGGTCTCGCCTCAGACCGCTTTACCTTTGTCTACCTGGCTGAACATCTAGCATCCTACGGTTTTGCTGTTGCTATACTGGAACACCCTGGTAGTAATGCCGAACGCATTCAACAATATTTTGCGGGTTTGGCTGGGCCGCCAGATGCAGAAGAATTTATCAACCGACCTTTGGATATTAAGTATCTCCTCAATGAACTCCAGCGTCTAGATAAATCTGATCCCGCCCTCTTGGGAAAACTCAATTTTCAGCAAATTGGGGCGATCGGTCATTCCTTTGGCGGTTATACTGTTTTGGCTCTAGCAGGAGCAAAGATTAACTTTGAGCAACTGAGGCAAGATTGTAATCCCAATAATTCATCCTTTAATTTGTCGCTCTTTTTGCAGTGTCAAGCAATTGATTTACCCCCGACAAATTACGAACTCAAAGACGATCGCATCAAGGTGATCATGGCGATTAATCCGATTAACAGCTCAATTTTGGGTGAGGGCGGAGTAAGTCAAATTAAAATACCTGTAATGCTGGTAGCAGGTAGTCAAGATATTTTCGCCCCACCCGTATTTGAACAAATTCGCCCCTTTACCTGGCTTTCTGACTCGAATAATAAGTATCTAGCCTTAATCGAAAATGCTACCCACTTTTCAGCGATCGCAGAACCTACTTCTGAAAATGATGTCTTACCTGTGCCACCTGCCTTGCTGGGCCCTGATCGTGCTCCTGTTTATTCCTATCTCAACGCCCTCAGCGTAGCTTTTTTGGAAACCCATCTTCTCAACCATCCTGAATACCGCTCCTATTTGCAGCCATCCTACGCCACATTTATTAGTAAAGAGCCTCTGAATCTCAGTCTTTTACAGTCGTTGTCGGTAGATCAATTCACTCAAATTTGGAATGGGTCAACTACCCAATCAAGCAAACCATCAAATCCCCAACCTACCCCTACCCCCCGTTAGTTCTAAGCTGAAAAACATCTAAAATGATCTGAATCAAAAGACCTCTTAGAGGTTTTACAGAAAGACGGTGAGAATGGGATGAATCGTCGCTCGCCGTCTTGGTCATTAGTATGAAAAAGCCAAGAATAATCATGAAAACCTACTAAGGACTTCGATTTTCGCCGGCTGAAGTTTTTACAGCCGGGGAATGGGTTAAACCTTAAGTAATTATACGGTGTACAATAGAAGGCAGAAAATTAGAAATTATCTTGACTTACATCTCAGATCCCCAACTTATTAGAAAGGTCGGGGATCTTGTTGTTCATGAATGATTTAAGTTTGCTATGGAAGGTACAAGTCTCAAGCATTCCTTTGATTAACTCAAAGTTAAACCCAAACAAATTAGTATTTACACTAAATTTTTGGCAGATAAATATGTCGTTGTAATTTGCATTAAAGACAATGAACTAGCCCTATTCTATTATTTAAAAAAAATTAAAACCTGGATATTCCCTTTTCAAAAAACCAGTAAATATGCTGATAGTAATTTCCAAGTTAGTTAGAAACTCTAACTATTGCAACCATCAACCAAAATCTATATGTCTTTTTTGCTTCTAAGCTATGAATTAGATATGACAATTTCCTAAAACAGGAGCTATTTGTCAGGGAATTGAGATATTTGTACTGAGGTATTCATAAAAACTTATTTAATAAAATCTTTACTATATATATGCTTGTCGTTAAGAAGTATTAAGAAATCTTATTAAAGAATATTGCAATACCTTGATTTAATTGCTAACGTGTGTATGACAACGATGCTGATGAACGCTCTGATCTAGGAGAAATAAAATCTATGAGCTATACCCATTCAGCCAAGTGTGTTCGGGTTTGACGGGTTAAAAACGAGAAATTTCTGCCTCGTATAGACAATTATGAGGGATTGCAGATTAACCATGAAATATCTCGTTGCCAAAGGCTTAGTTTCAGTTTGATTTCAATTACGATTGCATATTTGTCTTACCTTGTGCCGACAAGCGAGTAGCTCTTGATTGTGTATATCGGCAATAACGAAGAGTTTGGTAAGACTTAGATTTTGGAGGATAAAACCAATGGAGATTCAAGGTAAAGTTGCCCTAATTACAGGGGCTTCCCGTGGGATTGGACGAGCGATCGCCCTCGAACTAGCGCAACAAGGCATCAAGCGACTGATATTGGTAGCACGCGATCGCCAAAAGTTAGTCGAGGTAGCTAACGAAATCGAGGCGATGGGCACGGAAACTGCGATCGTGGCTTTAGATTTGACCCAGACAATCGAAGTGAATATCGCTGTTGCCCAACTGTGGCGCAATTACGGACAGATTCACCTGCTGGTTAATTGTGCGGGAGTCGCATACCAAACCTCCTTTTTGCAATCTAAACTGCCCCAAGTTCAAGAAGAACTCTCTGTGAACTTATTAGGGATGTACAACCTCACTAGTCTGATCGCTAGACGCATGGCTAGCCAAAAGCAAGGCACAATCGTCAATGTGTCGAGTCTGATGGGGAAGGTAGCTGCACCGACGATGGCAACTTACTCAGCTACCAAGTTTGCCATCTTAGGATTTACCCAAGCCTTACGGCGCGAACTAGCTGATTACAATATCCGAGTCATTGCATTACTGCCTTCTCTGACAGACACAGACATGGTGCGCGACTTAAAATTATTTCGCTGGGTGATCCCCATGACTCCCCAGGAAGTGGCTAAAGCACTCGTCACCGGAATGCAAAATGATTCACCAGAAATTTTAGTTGGATGGCAAAGTCATTTAGCTGTATTGTGTCAACGCCTTGCCCCTTGGTTGCTAGAGCTAATTTTACGAATAGCAACTCCGCCAGCACCAAGAAAACAACAGCCGAGTCAAAAACTGAACAAGCTGATCCCGAAACTGAATTTTTTGACTAGAATCCATCGTTTCGGTGATTTGTTCTTGTCAAGAACATGATTTTTTGCGTGTCTGCACATAAGTCTTAAATTTTTAGAGGCGATCGCCTCCTCTCCTGCGGTCAATTGCCTTTACCTTGAGGGTAAAAACGGGAGTACCCGACCAAATCAACTAGATTGACCGCAATCAGCCATCCCTTACCCAACCCAACTCAATCAGCTTCTAACTCCAGACATCGGCAATCTGCATAGACTAACTATATTTTGCCAAAAGCGTTGATCCCTGCTGATCATATTCTGACTACATCTAGCGTATTAGCAGATGGTAAACAAACTTTATCAATAAATAGAACACAAAGATGCGAATATCTGGGTAGACTGCACCGATGATTACTAGACTTGCCTGAGTTCGCAGTTACTGAAAATCACCAAATTAAAAATGTTATGGCTCAGGGTATTTATTGGATCTGTACTGAGCTAGGTGCTATTAGATACTCGTGCAAATTTTATAGATATAACTTATTTCGGAGCAACCAGAAATGCTTTCCTTCCCCACAACGCTTACTCCTTTGCCCGAAATCATTGATGGCTTGCCGAATATTTCTGGTTGGGAAACAGAGGTTCTCTCTGTAGTTAACCATGATCAACCAGTATTTTTACCAACAACAAATATCCGCTTAGAAGACATCAAGGCTGTGTTTGCGATCGCCTTACACATGCACCAGCCAACTATACCTGCTGGACATGGCGGTTCACTGATAAGCAATCTGCAATATATGTTTGAACATCCTCATGAAGGGGATAACCACAATGCAGATCCTTTTGCATATTGTTACAGCCGCATGGGAGACTTGATCCCCGAACTTGTAAGTCAAGGTTGCAATCCCCGTGTGATGTTGGATTACTCAGGTAATCTGCTGTGGGGACTGCGGCAAATGGGACGCGGTGATGTTCTGGATAATCTTAAACGGATTACTTGCGATCCAACCTATCAACCTTATGTAGAGTGGTTGGGTACAATGTGGGGCCATGCAGTTATTCCTTCCACACCCATAGCAGATATCAAATTGCATATCATCGCATGGCAACATCATTTTGCGGCAATTTTTGGCTGGGAAGCACTAGCGCGAGTCAAAGGATTTTCGCCCCCAGAAATGCACCTACCAAATCACCCTGATGCTCTCTTTGAATTTGTGAAAGCGCTGAAAGAATGTGGATATCGCTGGCTACTTGTTCAAGAACATTCTGTAGAAACAATTAGCGGTCAATCTCTTACCCACAAACATTTACCACATCGTTTAGTTGCTCGTAATTCTCAAGGCGAAATAATTAGCATCACAGCCTTAATTAAAACCCAAGGTTCAGATACTAAATTAGTCGCACAAATGCAGCCTTATTATGAAGCCAAAACCTTATCAAAACAACAAATCGGTAGTGTTTTTGTACCACCAATAGTTAGCCAAATTGGAGATGGTGAAAATGGCGGCGTGATGATGAATGAATTTCCTAGCGCGTTTAAACAAGCTTGGTGGGATATGGTAAATAATGGGGGAGGAAAGTCAGGTGTAGTTGGGATGTGTGGTACAGAATATTTGGAATTAATCGAAGCAGCGGGCTGCAAACCTGAAGATTATCCAACTTGTCAGCCAGTGGGACAACATCAAATTTGGGAGCGAGTTTCACCAGAGAATATTCAACCGCAAGCTGTAGAGAATGCCATTCAAGAATTAAAGCGAACAAACTCTAATTTTCATCTGGATGGAGCTTCGTGGACAAATCATATCAGTTGGGTAAAAGGATATGAAAATGTGTTGTCTCCCATGTACCAATTAAGCAGTTTATTTCATCAAAAGATTGATCCGTTACTGCAAGCTAACTCAGCAGAACCGATCACTAGACAATCTCAATACCGTAACGTTCTCCTACATAATCTTTTGCTGCAAACCAGTTGTTTTCGTTATTGGGGACAAGGCGCTTGGACTGATTACGCACGTGAGATTTACAAACGTGGCGAAAGCCTGCTAAAAACGATATTTTAATCATAAATAACTCAGGTGAAAGAATGAAACAGCCCTGCTTTTTAAGGGTGGGCCAGAGGGTATATTCTAGGATAAAGTCTCACTAAATCAAGTATATTGGTTTCTAAATAGGCAGTATAATTGACACTCTCAGCCCTGAAGGGACTGAGATTCTGCGGACAGAGTAAACTACGCTAAATCAAACTTACCCGTTAACAAATTGCCTGTTTTAAAAAGCGTTTAACGAGTAAAATAAACCCCATTGAAAGCTTCCCTGATTGTTGACAAAGGTAGTCTAATAACGCTTTAGTCTTGCTATTTGGGTACAGGAAGATTTGCTGTACCCAAATACTTTTTTTTAGCCAATTCACTTTATCTCTTAAACTTATAAAAGAATAATTACAACACGATTTCGTGCTGATTTAAAAATCAGTATTTGAGCAAACGTTTATTAGAAAAAAGTGTTAATATGTGTAACACTTTTCTAAAAGCATATTACTACACCAGAGGTAACAATATTTCAAATTTTGTACCTATACCAATCTGGGAATGGAAATTTAATTTACCACCATGTTTCACGGTGATAATTCGATAACTTACTGCTAAACTGGTATTTTTACTATTCTTTGTTTCCAGAGAAAAAGACTCCATAATTTGCTGTTGCAATTCTTGAGACATTCCAGGGCCATTGTCAGCAATGCGAATTAATATCCAACGAGAATCTGGTGCATTTGGGTTACTTGCTTCTTGCGAAATTACTTCTGTAGTAATTTCAATTCGAGGTTTTTGAATAGTTTTTGTATCTTCTATATGCAAAGACTGTCGCACTGCTTCATTGAGTAAAGTATCTACAACTTCGCCGAAAATATTCATCATAACCTGGTTTATTTGCCCCATAAAGCAATAGACTGGAGGTAATTGACCGTAGTATTTGACGATTTCAATTTCTCCTTGAAGACGGCTATTAATTAATAAAATAATACTATCTATACAAGCATGTAAATCTACTGGTTTGGGATAAAGCTCATCGATATGACAAAAGTTTTGTAAACTGGTGACAAGTTTTTTTAATCTTTCTGCTCCAGTGCGGATACTAGCAAGCGATCGCGACAAATCTTGTTCTAAAAAATCAAATTCAATCTCTTCTTTAAGAAGATTAATTGCCTGGGAAACTGATGGTAACTCTTGATCGTAAGCTGCTATCAGCTTGAGTAAATCTTGGCTGTAGTTGGAAACATAAGTTATATTCCCCCAAATAAAACCCACTGGGTCTAAAATTTCGTGCGCTACGCCATCTACCAAACGTCCCAGATTTGCCATTTTATCATTTTGAATCATTTGGGCTTGGCTGCGTTCATACCGCACCAGATTGTCGATTCCTCGAATTTGCCAAGAAATAATATTCAATTCTTGGACATCTAACAACCTATAAGCACCAGATTCTGTTTGTACTACAATTGGTTCTGCTAAAAATTCTGGCGATCGCTTTAAGCTAAGTTGCATCGCAGTTAAAATCGATGTTGTATCAGCAAGCAACAAAATTGGTATCCGCGTATAGCTGTAGAGAACGGCTAATGGTTGCTGAACAAATAACTCTTGTCCATAGGGGCGAATCAAAAATTCCAGCAGTCGCCGCCGCGAAATCATCCCAAAGAACTTTCCCTGTTCTACCAAAATTACTCCTGGTAGCTGGGGGTATTTTTCCAAAAAACTAGCCACTTCCATACCAGTGTGATTGATTTCCACTGGGAAGTTGTACATTGGTAGTTCTTGGAGAGTTGAATCTAAATCGAGATCGCGATCGCTACCAAGAGACACAAATGGCGGTAAGATTTGGCTACTGAATTCTTCTGACACTAGACACCCTGATTTTTACAAAGACAGGTAAACAATAAGTTAATATTTTACATTCTGCCACCCTGTAATATGCGGTTTCAGTTTAGGTATCTAGTAAAACAAGTGTTGTATCAGGGTGAAAATCGTTCTAAGGCAACTGGAAGCTATTGGCGTGCGATTTATAATCAGTCCGATAGCACGTTCGTGTTAGCTTCACGCTTCAAAGAGCCTATCATCTGCCGGCTTGTCGTTAGACATCCCTCCGCGTTGAACCAGAAGCTTAATATTTTGCTATAAATTACGAATTACGTAGCTTGCTTCTCGTCGGAGGCGAGTATTACGAATTACGTTAGCGTAGCGGTAGCGAGTCCGCGAGCGTCATTACGAATTACGAATTACGAATTAAAAAAGGGGTGGTGTAAAAGAGTCATCTGTGGCTTAATTTGTTTAGACACAAATTTTACTGCTACCAGGGTAATCACGATGACAAATAGACCTCCTTCCGAACCGGAGTCATCCCAAAGAACTGCCCTTGGCTTTGATGAATTTATAGCCATTCTGGTTGCCTTCACCACTATCGGAGCGATTCTTTTTTGGTCATTGTCCCGCAGGGATTCTAGCTGGAACTTAAACGGGCTGCTTTCGCCTTCCTCTACTCCGTCTCCTAGTGTTCAGCCAAATCAAATATTGCCCTCCCCGACTCCCAAGGTAGAACCAAATGCAGCCCCCAACAACATTTTGCCGTCATCTCCACCTGAGGCTGTTGTGGAACCCAAGACACCTGCATTGTCAACTAACAACGCAACTTCTTCTCGCGCAGTCTTACCATCTGCTGAGGTAATCCTAACTCAATCCCCACAACCACAGACACCTGTATCCTCTTCAGCAGGGCTTGAGCCATCAATTACATCATCAGCATTGCCTTTAGTAACTCCAGCAAAACAAAAATCTATTATTCCGCCGCCAATAGCATTTAGCGATGTGCCCAATAACTTCTGGGGTCGGCGTTTTATAGACGTTCTTTCTTCCCGTGGGATTCTCAAGGGGTTTCCTGATTATTCTTTTAGACCAAATCAGCCTGTAAACCGCGCTGAATTTGCTGCTATCCTGCAAAAAGCTTTTGACCAAGAACTTACTAAGACTGCGATCGCATTTCAAGATGTACCAGCAAAATTCTGGGCTACTCCAGCAATTGACCAAGCTATCAGTGCCGGATTTCTCAAAGGCTACCCGAAAAAAACCTTCAAACCACAACAAAATATTACGCGAGTGCAAGTTTTAGTTGCCCTTGTTAGTGGGTTGAATTTGAAAGCACCCACTTCTCCAAATCAGATTTTAAGTGTCTATAAAGATGCTAAAGATATTCCAACCTATGCTGATAGCAAAATAGCTGCTGCTACAGCCAATGGTCTGGTCGTTAACTATCCAAATCCTCAAATTCTTGCTCCCAACAAAGTAGCTAGTCGGGCTGAAGTGGCGGCGATGATTCATCAAGCTTTAGTAAAACGGGGCAAGCTAGAGGGAATTTCATCTCAAAACATTGTGCGTAGGCGTAGCCCGTCGCAGGCATTGCCCAAAGTATCTCCAGAACTTTCGCAGACTATAAAACCGAACCTAAAGGGTAAATTGTCCGCTGGTGGTTCGTCTCAATGAACTTCGTAGAGAATTTTGAGAGAAGTCTGATCGCTGGAAGTCGGCGATCAGACTTCGGTGATTGGGAATTAGAGCGTACTCCTACACACGAGCAAGCTACGCCTAGAGTCTCGTAGAGAAGCGATAGTCAGATATTAAGCTTCTGGAATTTGTTTACCAACCACTTGTGATTTAAGAGTGGTGATTTCACTAGTTAACTCTTTCCTGGTTGAGGCTTTGAGTAAATAGCGGTAAACAAACCAGGCAGAGTAACCAATACCAATCAACTCAAAAGTAGGAGCTACCAAGGGGATATCATTCAAAGCATCTAATATTGCCAAGAGTACTTTAACCCCAACAATTGATCCCACAATTAAACCAACAGTGACCAGGGGTTGCTTATATTGATTAAAGAAGCTTCCGAGATATTCTGGCAATGTTGCTAAAAAGCTAGAAATTTGCTCCCCGTATTTTAGCCATTCGTCTTGAGACTGGGCGGGAGGCTGGAGTTTGGTAATGGTTCCCGTTTGGCTGTTGATTTCTGCCACTGTAGTCTCTTTGGATGCGGTTTCAGTAAATTCTTGTTCTGGCATTTTCACTCCCATAAATTTGACAGTTGAGTTTTTTTAATCTGGATAATTACAACCAAAAGGCTGTTGATTAGGTAATGCACAAGTGCATCAGTACAATTGAGTAAAGGGCACAAAAGGGTTTTAGTGTCCTATAACTATAATTGCCCCGTAATATCTACTGCATCAACTACAAGGTAGACAGTCAGTAGGAGGATAGAACTTAGAAGGCAGCAGGATGTATTATAATCAGCTTTCTGAGTTCTTTTTTGAATCAACTGGAATCCTCAGGTTGTGATTATCCCATTCTGTGTCATTTGCTCATAATCGTACTAAATCTAAGTACAAATCAGGCAAAAATCAGCCTACCTCTCATTTATATAAGCCTAAAAGCCGATTTTAGCTGATATTAAAGCTATCTTAAGCCGCGTTCGTCAATTAACGCATTCGTATTGATATTAATACGGAATAAAAGTTTTTGTGTATTCACATAGACTAGACTGTATAACTATTTTATGATATACGCGCCTGGGGATGAGGGAGAAATAACCAATACCTAATGCCCCATGAAGCCATTTGCTTCTCCATAGGAGTACAAGTCGGGTATTGCCCGCCCAACGCACTGGCTTCCCAATGCCCAACGAATATCAAAGCTTTTGTTTTTTTCCTGATTGTATTAATTTTATAAGGAAGCAGTAAGTTAGAGTAGTGGCGTACCTGATGGCAACAACTCATTGCTATCAACCGAATATTGAGAAAAGTGTTGTAGTAAGGAGAAGACGGTCTCAGATAAGTCTTTAGTGCAGTAAACTAATTCGGTGTTGCTAAAAAATGTGAATTCTACTCGCTATCAGTAAGTGTACTTAGCAAAATTGCTATCAAAACTACTTATACTCTATAAGGTTATGCTAATTATCTAGTAAGCAATGATTTTCTATTGCTATAAAAGAAGATAATGTAGATGTTAATCACCAATTAAAGTGTTTGCATAAGCTAGACTGACTTGGTGATTTTTGTGGGAAGGCCAGGAGGTTTGAGAAATGCCTTCCTCAAAAGCCAACCCCTCGCGACAGCAGTTCAGAAAGCAAAAAAGTGTCAGCCGAAGAGCCATCGACAGACGAACTCCCTACTATAGAATTTCCCTCACGAGGGAAACTCAAAGCCAGTTCTTGGCGCATCCATCAAAAAATTGGCTATGGGTACTTTGTAGCTATCGGAATTGGATTTTTTGGCTCACTGACTGGGTTAGTGATTGCCAACTACTACCGAGGAAGGGAAGTCAGGCAATTCAATCAAGCCTATGAACAAGGACAACTACTGAGCAATTATAAAGATGCAGTAGTAGGGGCACAATTACATAGCTCTAACCTAGTTGCTGTATTGGAAAATTCACAACAGCTACAAAACAAAAAAGCCGATTTTCTGAAGAATGTTGAAAAAGCCAAGCAACTAGAGTCAAAAATTGCCGGATTTATCGAGAGTAAGCCTAAAAGACTAGCAGCAACAAGTTCGACTTTACAGACTTTATTGCTGGATTACAAAAATAATTTAAAAGCTTACGTTGACCAAATCGAGGTCGTCTTAAAGGAAGTTGACTCCCAAAAAGTGCAGCCTCAGCAGATTTCCTCTGCCCGATCGCAGTTATTGACAATTATGCGTGGTGAAACAGCCATCCGGCTAGACCAGCTTTCTCAAAGCTTGACTAACATCTTGCAAACTGCTGAAGATCAAGAGCAAGAAAGGCAAAAAGCCGTTGAGCAGGCAAAAGTAGTTGAGCGATTCATTGTAATTATGAGTATGCTGGTTTCGGTAGCGATCGCAGCCATTGTCGCATGGCGCACCAGTCGGGCGATCGCTGAACCAGTTATCACTGTCACCCAAGTAGCAGAGCAAGTTGCAAGGAAATCTAATTTCGATTTACGAGCGCCCGTCACCACTGAAGATGAAATTGGGCTACTTGCCAAATCTCTAAATCGTCTGATTGAGCGAGTATCTCAGCGAACAAAAGAACTACAACAAGCTAAAGAATTAGCCGAAGCTGCTAGCAAGGCAAAAAGCGTATTTCTGGCCAATGTCAGCCACGAATTACGCACACCATTAAATGCTGTGATTGGCTTGAGCCAACTTCTAGAAGACGACGCTACCGATCTCGGCTTATCGGGAGATTTTATCACAGACTTAGAGACAATTAATGCTGCTGGTAAACATCTACTGCACTTGATCAACGAAATCCTCGACTTGTCAAAAATTGAAGCGGGGAAAATGACTCTCTATCCAGAGACATTCGAGATTGCGACGCTGATTCATAATGTTGTCCTCACAGTCAAACCAGCTATAGAAAAAAATGCCAATGTTTTAGAAGTGCATTTTGATGATCAACTTGGCATCATGTACGCCGATCAAACTAGGATGCGGCAGGTGTTATTAAACTTACTAAGCAACGCAGGTAAGTTCACTACAAACGGCAAGGTGACGCTGACTGTTAATAGAGAAAAGAATGAATTCCGACCGGAGGCTCCCTTGGGTATGATTACTTTCACTGTTACTGACACAGGCATAGGTATGTCTCAACGTCAACAACAGCAGTTATTTCAACCTTTTACACAAGGAGATACCTCGACTACGAAAAAGTATGGAGGTACGGGACTGGGTTTAGCAATTAGCCGCCACTTTTGCCAGATGATGGGTGGTGAAATTATTGTCAAAAGTCATCCGGGAATTGGCTCTACTTTCACCATTCGTCTGCCAATGACTGTGCAGGAATAAACTGAGTGGAAGTGCGATCGCCATTATCTTTGATAGGAAAACTAAAAGCGATCGCTACTGTCTGAAATTTAATCTTTGCCAAACTAAGTAATAATTATTACCTTGCCTGTATCCAAATCGTAACGACCCCCTACAATTTTCAATTTGCCCGATTCCAATTGCTCATTTAAAAGCTTTGAGTGCTTCAACCGTTCAATTTGATATTGCACATTGGCCGCCACAGCATTCTCAACCGCATCACCCGGCTTATTCTTAACCTTTTTCAGTGCTGGCTTAATTGCCTGAACAAAAGTACTGATATCACCAGGTAACGATTCGTTTTGTACAGCTGCGGTTACAGCCCCACAACGCTCATGACCCATCACCATCAACAGCGGAGAACCTAACAAGACAATCGCATATTCAATACTGCCGATCGCTTCATGTGTGGCAATATTTCCAGCAATCCGAATATCAAAGATATCTCCGATGCCCTGATCAAAAACAATTTCTGCGGGGACTCGTGAATCCGCACAACTCAGAATAGTTGCAAATGGATGTTGAGCTTGAGCAACTTCTTGCAACCGCAGTGCAGATTGATCGGGGTATTGGGGTTGATGCTGAACAAATCGCTGATTCCCCTCCATCAGCTTTTGCAATGCGGCATCGGGGCTGAGGGATTGAGTGGGGGCTGGGTGCTTTTCGTCAGCTGTAGCCTGTTCTACCCGCCAGAGTAAATCGCTGGCAGATAGCATCATCCCAAACGCCCCGGTCATTCCTAACTTTAAAAAGTCACGACGTTCCATGAAATGCTTCATTGAATTTATAACTCTCTTACATTGACGCGATACATCTGACAGAGCGAATTTCCATCACATCGGAAACGTAGCAAGTACCTCCGAACTTATTGAGGACTGGTCTGATATTTTCGACAACACGCTTGAGTTCTTCTGGCATACAAAATGCGAGAATGTAAACATTATCAAGCATGGTCATGTCTAAATCTTCTGTCGTTCCTCGTAATCCCTTACCAACTACATTGCGGATTACGGCATGGCTATGTACACCCGACTTATCTAAACTCTCTAAAATTTTGGCAAGCTCAAAGGAGTTGGCGATAATTTCTATCTTTTTAACTACGTGCATATTATTACCTCCAAAATAGGTTAATTCCGTAGAGATATAGCGGAATTCCCACAATAATATTGAACGGAAATGTGACTGCTAGAGCGGTAGAAACATACAGGCTGGGATTTGCTTCGGGAACAGTCATCCGCATCGCCGCCGGGACAGCAATGTAAGAAGCACTGGCACACAATACAGCGAATAACAGCGAATTTCCCGGAGGCATACCGATGAATTTGGCAATCACTAACCCAATGCCTGCATTGAGTATAGGAATTAGTATGGCAAATAAAATCAGGAAAACTCCGGTTTTTTGTAAGTCTTTAATTCTTCTGGCAGCCACCAGTCCCATATCCAGTAAAAAGAAGGTGAGAATGCCATAAAACAACCCTTGAGCAAAGGGTTCTAATACGTGCCAACCACGTTCTCCTGTCAAGACACCGATTAACAGGCTACCAACTAGTAGAAAAACTGAACTATTAAGAAATGCTTCTTGCAAAACTTCCGACCAAGCAAACTCTCGCTTTTCATCGGCGGTGAATATACTCACCAAGATCAGACCAACAATGATCGCCGGAGATTCCATCAGGGCCAGAGCTGCTACCATATAGCCATCATACTGAATACCAAGCTCACTAAGAAAAGCGCCAGCAGTGATGAAAGTGACGGCACTGATAGAACCGTAGGTTGCTGCGATCGCCGCTGCATCGTAAGTATCCAGTTTCCACTTTAAGATAAAAAAGGTGTAAATTGGAACAAAACAAGCCATCATCATTGCTGCCAGGAGTGTTAGAATCACTTCCTGATTAAGTCCGCTTTTGATTAGTTCTACCCCTCCTTTAAAACCAATGGCAAACAGCAAATACAACGAAAGGAGTTTGGGCACTGGTGGGGGAATTTCTAGATCAGACTTGACAAAAACCGCAGTCATGCCTAAAAAGAAAAACAGGATTGGCGGATTCAAAATGTTGGATACAATTAAGCTAAAATCCATATCCACCCCTCTTTATACTGGTTAAACCTGCAATTAAAGAAATTTTTCATTTTGAAAAATTTAACGGTTGAATCATCATTTATCGTGTATTGCTACCCAATGTCAATTGGGCACTTAAGGAGTGAATAGTCCTATTGGTGACAATACTCTCGGTTAGGTATTACAGTGTTTTTCAAGTAAATAAACCACGGGCTATGGAACATTGCCGTGTCTCTACGAAAATCTTTAGGGGCAATTCATGAATTGCCCCTACTGTTGACAACAGAACAAGTGAGAGCTTGCCCAGTATTTTTATGATGTTTGATTCCTCGTCGCTGATTTTACGACAGAACGCGCAGGAATAACTGGTCGCTAACTTATCTATGTAGAAAAGTTAACGTCTTGTCATGGCAATCATGAATTGCCACAACACAAACCTTGCCTAAATCTCAGTATTTTTTGATTTACAACAATATAAATCATGATACAGTACCATTCTGGTTAAGAAGATTGCCACACAATCTTTATTGACCAAGTTTCGTTAGGATATTGTAACCTGGGCAATAGCAACTCTCTATTGATGTGACGCCAGGCAATCGCTTTTTCACATCCATGACAACAACCATCGACTTTCTCAGTCACCTTAACCCTAGCCAACGTCAAGCCGTCGAACATTACTGCGGCCCGTTGCTAGTTGTTGCTGGCGCAGGTTCCGGTAAAACACGAGCGCTGACTTATCGCATTGCCAATCTGATTCTGAAACACCGTGTTGATCCAGAAAATATCTTGGCGGTTACTTTTACTAACAAAGCCGCGCGGGAGATGAAAGAACGGATTCAACGGCTGTTTGCTGAACAACTGGCTATGAAACAACACGGTCAGCGGTTGGATTTGTTGACAGAATACCAACAAACACAACTGCGATCGCAAGTTTACAAAAGCACTATCAAAGATTTGTGGTGTGGCACTTTCCACAGTCTATTTTCTCGCATTCTCCGCTTTGATATTGAAAAATACGTAGACGAAAAAGGACGGCGTTGGAATCGCAATTTCTCTATCTTTGACGAATCAGATGTGATGACTCTGATTAAAGAAATCGTCAATAAACAGTTAAATTTAGACGATAAAAAGTTTGACGCTCGCTCTGTCCGCTACGCTATTAGTAACGCTAAAAATCAAGGCTTATCGCCCCAAGAATTTGAGCAAGATCAACCAAATTATCGCGGACGGGTAATTGCCCAAGTCTACAATTTATATCAAGATAAATTAGCAGAAAACAACGCTCTCGACTTTGACGATCTAATTCTCGTACCGACTAGATTATTTCAGCAAAATGAGCAAGTTTTGGGTTATTGGCATCGCAAGTTTCGCCATATTCTCGTAGATGAATATCAGGATACTAACCGCACTCAGTATCAACTTATTAATTTATTAGTTACTAATGCCGAAACCAAAAAGAGCGAATGGGAATGGGAAAATCGCTCAGTTTTCGTCGTTGGCGATGCAGATCAATCAATTTACAGCTTTCGGATGGCAGATTTCACCATCTTGCTGGGATTTCAGGAAGATTTTGGTGATGGTTTAGTAGATGATGACACTCGAACGATGGTTAAGCTGGAAGAAAACTATCGTTCTTGTGAAAACATTCTGCAAGCCGCTAATGAACTGATTGAAAATAACACCCAACGGATTGATAAAATCCTAAAAGCAACGCGGGGGCCGGGTGAGCAGATTACTTGTCACAAAGCCGATGAAGAACTTGCAGAAGCGGCATTTGTGATTAATCAAATTAGCACTTTAGAAAACCAAAATCCAGAGTTAGACTGGGGCAGTTTTGCCATACTTTATCGGACAAATGCTCAATCTCGGCCATTTGAAGAATTGTTGGTAAAATATCAAATTCCTTACACAGTTGTGGGGGGAATGAGATTTTACGATCGCAAAGAAATTAAAGATGTCATCGCATATTTAAGAGCGATCGCTAACCCATCTGATACAGTTAGTTTATTAAGAGTTATCAATACTCCCCGGCGGGGAGTTGGCAAAACCACTATTGATGCTTTAATGAACGCCTCCCAACAATTGGGGACAACCCTATGGGAAATACTCAGCGATGAAACATCAGTTAATACATTAGCTGGACGAGCGACAAAAGCTGTAAATAACTTTGCCGCAATGATCAGCCGTTGGCAAGCACAAATCGGCACGCTTCCTGTAACTGAGGTTTTGCAAGGAATACTAGAAGATTCTGGTTACGTTCAAGACTTGATGAGTCAAGGCACAGATGAAGCCACAGATCGGGTACAAAACGTCCAGGAACTTTACAACGCCGCACTGCAATTTCAAGAAGAAAACGAAGAGGTTTCCCTGCGAGACTTTTTGAGTAGTGCTGCCCTTAGTTCCGATTTGGATAACTTAAAAGAAGGGCAAACAGCCGTTTCTTTGATGACTTTGCACGCTTCCAAAGGTTTGGAATTTCCCGTAGTATTTTTGGTGGGATTAGAACAAGGGCTATTTCCCGGCTACCGTTCGCTGGGTGATCCCGCATCTTTGGAAGAAGAACGCCGCCTGTGTTATGTAGGGATTACTCGCGCCCAAGAGAGGTTGTATTTATCACATGCGCGGGAACGCCGTTTGTATGGTTCTCGTGAACCTGCGATGCGATCGCAATTTCTCGACGAATTACCAGAAGAATTATTATCTACCAAACGCATGAGTCGTCAAAGTTATACTAAAAGTGCCTCTACTTCTAGTAGTAAACAAGACACAACACAGAATTGGCAAGTAGGCGATAGAGTACTACATAAAACCTTTGGACTTGGTGAAATTACTCATGTTTTTGGAACAGGTAATAAGATGTCTGTGGCAATTAAATTTTCCAGCTTGGGACAAAAAATTGTTGACCCAAGAGTAGCGCAGTTGCAACGAGTAGAGTGATATAGCCCAATACAGTTCAAAATGAGCAACAAAACCCTCATGTAGAGACGCGATTTATCGCGTCTTAAAATACCAATTATCTACACCAATAACCCTTAACTGAACCGTATTATCATATAGCCACAAATCCACGATTTTTCAAATAAGTCGGGGATCTTGTTTTTCATATTTTCATTTCTTCAAAGTGTTCAACAGTAGGAAATGGCTCATAAAAATGATGCAGAAGTTTTTTCCACTCTTGATACTCAGCAGAACTTCTAAATCCGACAGTATGAGATTCTAAAGTTTCCCATCTTACAAGTAATAAGTATTTACCTTGGATTTCTATACATTTATGCAATTCATGGGATAAATATCCGTCCATTGAGGAAATAATTTTAGAAGCTTTTTTGAAAGTAGCTTCAAAATCGAATTCTAGACCAGATTTGACATTAAGAATAACTGCCTCAAGAATCATAAAGTTTTGTGGTGAGAATTCGGCTAATTTTAACGCAATTGATATGCAGCCATAAGTTTACTAATAGCTACAGATAATTCTTCTTTGTTTATCAGTGGTTAGTTGTTTTGTTGCTAAACCGCCAAGTCATGATTATGGCAGCGATCGCTAAACCAATAGCCAGTCCCCACCAAAGACCAATAGCTCCATACCCCAACGAGGTTCCGAAAGTATAACCAGTGAATAAACCAATACACCAATAAGCAAAAATACCAATCAACATCGGAATTCGAGTGTCTTTTAGTCCGCGTAATGCTCCCCCCGCAGTAACTTGCACACCGTCAACTATTTGAAAAATCGCTGCCACTCCCAGCAATTTCACCGCGAGGGCAACCACATCTGCATTGTTTGGATCGCTGATGTCAATATAAAGAGAAATAATCGACTTTGGCACTAACCAAAATGTAATACCTGCTACACCCATAGATAGACCTGCAATCGCAATACCTACATATCCAGCTAGACGAGTAGCAAGCAGGTCATTCTGTCCAACTAACTGCCCAACACGTACTGTTGTCGCTAGAGAAATGCCTAGTGCAATCTGGAATGACATTGAAATTGTTTGTAAAGCAATTTGATGGGCAGCAAGAGCGTTTGTTCCTAATCGTCCTATTACGAAGGTAACAACGGTGAACAGTCCTGCTTCGACCGCAATCAGCCCCCCAATTGGCAATCCAACCTGAAAAATCTCGCCAATGATCCGGCGATGCTCTAGGGGAAAAGCTTTTTTAGATAAAGTTCTAAAAATACCGTAAACTGCAAACTGAGGCTGATTACATATATAAACTGCCAAAGTAAGAAACATACTCCAAAGTGAGAGTGTGCTTGCCCAACCGATACCAGCTAAACCCAGCGCAGGAAATCCCAGTTTGCCAAACATCAACACATAATTAGCTGTGATGTTGAGCAGAGTACCCAAAACCACAGTCACCATCACTAATTGCGGTTGCAACAGAGCAGAAAGAAAGCTTTTAAGTACTGCAAAGCCCAAACCAGGAATAAAACCCAGTGCGATCGCTTTTAAATAAATCTCTGCTATTGCTACTGTGTTAGCATCCTGCCCTAGTAAAAGTAGTAAAGCACCTCCATTGTAAAGCAGCAATGTAACTGGTATTCCTAGTACCAGAGATATCCCTAGTCCAAGCCGGACAATTGTGCCAACTTTTTCTCTATTTCCGGCTCCGTATGCTTGGGCAGCTAACGGACTGACAGCAGAAACGATACCACTAACGATCAACAGACAAAAACTAGAGAGAACAGCTGCCAAACCTCCAGATGCAATAGTCTGACTTCCCAACCAGCCCATCATTACCGTATCCACAAAAGCAGTTGCAGATTGAGCCAGTTGTGCTGCTGCCAAAGGTACGGCTAACATGAGACATTTTTTAACTTCAGAAAACATATGCTTATAACCCGATGTAAATAACAAAGGGTTTTTCCAAAATCTAAACCCATGTTCAGGAAATGTTGCTCCTGGGAACTTGAACCTATCTTAATGGAGTAAAAGGACTCCCGTTAAATTCGTTCGCGCTGCGTTCCGCAGGAAACACTTAATGAGTCATATAACTAAGCTGATTTTAATTGAATAATGCCTTTATCAAAAACACGCTTATCAGTAGCGATCGCAGCAACGTCTATCCTATCTTTATACACTTCATAAGAGGCAAAACTTAAATCACTGGTGGAATACTCTGTCCACTCAGAACGCCCTACAGGACGATTCCCTGCACCGGCACCACAAATTAAATAAGTTGTACCATCAATAGCACGAGTGCGTTCATAATTATGTTCGTGACCATTGATATAAAGTTGAACGCCGTATTTTTTAAATAGAGGAGTAAAAGTTTTAATAAAACCTGGATTATTCCCATAGACACCAGATGAATAAATTGGATGGTGGCCAAATACGACTTTCCAAGGAGCTTTACTAAGACTTAATTCTTTTTCTAACCAAGGTAGCTGGTTTTTCCAATCAGCATTACTGTTAGTATCTAAAGCAAAAAATTGCACAGAGCCACGGCTAAATGTATAGTAGCGTTTTCCTTTCATATTAAAGCCGGCATATTTGACTTGTGGATCACCATTAGCAGTACGAATATCGTGATTACCTAAACAAGCCTGAAATTTCACACCCTGCTTTAGCAAAGCTTGATAGGGACGCTCAAAAACTGCATTAATTTTCTCGATTTCGCCGTTATTGTAAATGTTATCTCCAGCTAAAACGACTAAATCATAAGGATTTTGTTTGTGATACGCGTTCATTGCTCCAGCCACAGCATACTGTCCTTTAGCCCCAGTCCCTGTATCAGCCACAGACACAAAACGTAATAACAAGTCTTTTTTGGCTGGGTTAGCGGCTAGAGCTGTTGTTAAATCCGTAATATCAGCACTTTGATGATTTTGATGAGCTAACATCCAACTGAAAAATCCTGTACCAACGGCGCTGAGGCTACTTAAAAATAAAAATTGACGGCGTTTTAGATTCATAAGTCACCAAATTTAATAAATGTCAGTTTAGCTGAAGCAATGTGCAATGAAGTGATACATTAAGGCAAAAGAAGGCAGCACCAGTAATAATGTACGTTGTTTGTCTTTGATTCGCTGCTTTTGGTGAAAGTTCCATGTCACAAGACAATCAGTCAAAACCGACGGATGAGCAGGTAAATCAACCTCCCCAAAAACCTTACCAGAGAGTTCAGTCAATTTGGAAGGCTAAAATTATCCAACTTCTCCGAGGGACGATTGGGGTTTTAGAAGTAACGGTGGAGAAACTGGAGACAGCACCCCCACCTGGTACTGAGGAAACACCCAGTTTTTTCCAGCAGCTTCTGTTGCGTTGGGGTGGACTGTTAAGGACAATCCGCTTGTTTTTACCATCAAATTTGTCAACAAAGTTATCAGATACAGCTTTGATGGGAATTGTTACTGGAATTGCTGTAGTTCTTGTTTGGACGACTGCAACTGTCTTTACTGGTAAACCTACTGTAGTAGCAACTGTTCCACCGATTGAAGAGGTTCCTACACCGACACCAACCATAACTACTCCACCGGAGTCAGTTGCACCAGAACCACAGCCGCCAGAGGAAATTACGCCACCGCCAGAAGTACAACAGCCACCACAGGAAATAACACCCCCGCCAGAACCCGAAACTGAACCGGAACCAATTCCCACGCCAACGCCAACACCAGCCATAGAATTGACACCAGAACAAGCCTTGATTGCAGCTATTGAGAATCAGGTAGCTGAAATTAGCGATCGCATTGCCTCTGGTCTGATAAAGTCAATTCAAGCTAACTTCCGCACAAGTAACTTGACTGTCAAAATTAGTAATGATTGGTACACTCTCAATGAATCTCAGCAAGACAAACTAGCTGCGGAGATATTACAACGCTCTCAAGAACTTGATTTTACCCATTTAGAAATTATCGACTCCCAAGATAAGCTGATAGCGCGTAACCCAGTTGTTGGAACTGAAATGGTTATTTTTAAACGGCAAACAGCAAGTTAAAATAATTCGTAATTGGATGTTTAACTTTAAGTATTTATGTTAGACAACGTTTCGCTATTGCTCCAAGCTTGTAAAAACTTAAATATCAGCTATGAAATTATTCATCCTGCTGAAAACTTATTAAAAATTAAATTTAATAATAAACAGCATTATTTTTGTAATTATAGTACTCCGTTAATAAATCAAGCAGTAGCACAAATCCTAAAAGACAAGGAATACACTTACCATATTTTAAAGCAAAAAGTGAAACTTCCTCGGACAGTAGGTTTTCTTTCCCCTTTTTGTGAACTCCAGTATAAAATTTACTTAAAATTTCCAACTATTCAAGATATCGTATTAGAAATTAAAGAACATTTTGAAACACCTGTTATTGTCAAAAAGAATTCTGGCGCTGGTGGAGATAATGTATTTTTATGCCAAAATAAAGATGAGATTGAAACTGCTTTAAAAGAAATTTTTAATATCAATTATAAAAAGTATGATTATGTTGCGATCGCTCAAGAATTTATTCACATAAAATTTGAATATAGAGCCGTTTTCTTAAATAAAGAGTTGGTTCTTCTCTATGAAAAAGATATAACTGATGCAAAATTTGCAGGTAATCTCAGTCCTCTCCACTGGGATGGTGCGAAAGCCAAGTATATCAACGACCCACAAATACTGTCAGAGATTGCTAATTTTGCTCAACCAGTTTTTGAAGAGTTAGACCTTGATTATGGTGGTTTTGATATTGTATTAGATCGAGATAATCAATATTGGTTAATTGAAATCAACTCTCACCCAAATTTTGGCATTTTTATTAGAGACAATGGAGAGGAGCATGTGTTGAAAATTTTTGAAAAAATGCTCGTTAGCCTAGCCTCAAATTGAAGAAAAAGACAAGGGGAAAGGCAAGATGGTTCGGTTAGGTTTTTTGATGAAAATTCTAGATCGCAAAGATACGATAAATCATCAAAAAGACGCGATAAATCGCCGTCTCTACAAAAGACTGATTATTGTAAAGACGGCGATTCATCGCGTCTCTTGCTTAACTCCTAACTTACCACTTTCATTGCCTGAGTTGGTATCCATACAGTAAAAATAGAGCCAATACTTACAGTTGATTCTACTTCAATTCGACCCCGATGGAGTTCTACAAGTTGTTTAGTTAAAGCTAGTCCAAGTCCAGTGCCTTCGTAGCGGCGGCGATAGGGTGTATCGAGTTGCTGAAATTTCTCAAACAGTAATGGTAATTTTTCTTCGGGAATGCCGATCCCGGTGTCTTCCACTTGAAAAATAGCAGTATCATCTTCCACCCAAAGGCGTAAGGTAACGCAGCCACTTTCAGGAGTGAATTTAATGGCATTAGTTAACAGATTCCAGAGAATTTGTTCTACTCGTTCGGCATCGGCGGTAAAGCGATCGCGCCTGGGATCGATTTGCAAATCAAGTTTAAGAGTAATTTGTTCACTTGTTGCCTTTTTTTGTAGTGACTTTACAGCATTTTCGGCAACATTTACCAAAGAAAATTCCGCAATATTTAAAGCTGCCTTACCAGCCTCGATTTGCGATAAATCGAGGATGTCATTAATCATTTCTAATAAATGTTCTCCACTATCGTGGATTGTTTGCAGATAACCCCGTTGTCGTTGACTCAATTCACCTAAAGGCCAGCGTAACAATGTAGAAGACATCCCAATAACATAAGTTAAAGGCGTGAGCAATTCATGACTGATAGTAGCTAGAAATTCACTTCTGAGGCGGCTAGCAGCTTCGGCGGCGAGGAGGGCATCACGCAGGGCCATTGTGCGCTCAATAACTCGTTGTTCGAGAGTTTCTTTTTCTTGGGTGAGCGTTTGCATTAACTCAGCTTGGTGAATTGCGATCGCTAATTGTTCTGCGATCGCAACTAGGAAGTTTTTTTCGCTATCATTCCACTGGTGAGGTTCATCGCACTGATGAGCAATCAGCAAACCCCACAGTTTATCCTCAAACATAATCGGTGCAGCCAACTTAGCCCGCACTTGGCATTCCCTTAAAAAATTCAGCAAACACTCTTCCAGAGCATAAGTTTTTTCGACATCATCCACAGCTAAAGTAAAGCCTTGGCGATACTTATTCCAACATTGAGAGGTTCGAATAAAGCAATTTTTTTCCGTGTAATTCAACACCGATGTAATAGCATCTGTAGCACGGGCTTCATAGACAATATAACCACCATAGTTGTGGCAGTATTCTAGTAATGGCTGATTATTGACTGACACAGAAGGCGAGTGTTTACCGTTGTTATTGTGTATAGAAAAATAGATTTCGGAAGGTTCACCAACCGACAGTTCCATGCCTGTTACCAGTGCGGTTCCGTTGAAGGGAATAGTGTCAGACTGGTATTGTTGAGTCTTGACTTGGGAACCTGCAAATTTATAGATTACTAATCGGTCTAATTCTAGAAACTCACGCACCTGTGTAATTGCCGTTGCCATAATCACTGGCAAATCCAGGCTTTTGCGGATCTGCGTTGTTACCTGATTTAACAACCGTTCTTGGGAAATCTGTTTTTTTAAAGCATCTTCCACTGGCTGACAGATATAAACTGTCGGTGCAGTTGAGCTTGGAGGTGCTATTATCTCTTGGTTTGGCTGAGTTAAGAGATATTCTAATAACAACAGCGAGAATTGACTTTGGAGTGTGGCATCATTGGGCCGAATAATTTGGCGATAGCCTTCGAGATTTTGGTGAGTGGAGGAATCGCACTCAAACAAGTCTCTCAATTCGTAGACAAATGTTGCGATCGCCTCTAAATTAAATGTCAAACTAGCATTGAGTGCCGAGTCAATTCCCTGCTCCCCTTCCTCCCCCTGCGCTAAGTTTCCTATCAACAGCGCACTAAACTGCTCAGAAACCACCAACGTAAACCTTTGCCTTTGCCATTCCACAGGTATGTAAATCCGCATCAATACAGCTTCTGTCAGTATCAGAGCGGCACTTCCCACCGTTTGAGCCATCTGTTCCAACAATTCCCCAAGCTGATTAAATACAACAATAGGCAAGGTTCGAGAAAAGCTCAAATCAGGAGAACTAAGCATTTTAAATCATTACTGGTAAGAGGGGGCTGAATGCAAGGAAAAGGTTTGTTTTGATTGTGCAATAACCATATAGTTTAAGACGGTAATACAGCATTATGCATCGTACAAGTAGCATATCGGGTGGATGGAATCAGTCAGAGGGCTTAATTTTTCTAGAACAAACTCCAGCGCCTTTCGTGTTAATTACGGCTGCTGATACCGACATTCAAACTTTGGCAGCTGCGGTGACAAAATTACCTACAAGCTTTCCTGCATTAAGAGTCGCCAACCTGTTGCAGTTGCAGCAACAATTAAGCATAGATACTTATGGGGAGCAAGTTTTGGAACTTGCCCAGGTAATTATTTTGCGCCTTTTAGGAGGACGTTCTTACTGGGGTTATGGGTTAGAAGTAGTGCAAGAAATTGTGCAACGTAATGGTAAAACTCTTATTGTAATGCCAGGAGACGACGCTTTTGATCCCGATTTAATCTCCCACTCTACCGTACCTTTGGGTATTGTTAACCAAATATGGCAGTATTTTAGCGAAGGCGGTGTGGAAAATTTTGTTAATGCTCTGCAATTTATCTCTGATACTTGCCTGTTAACTGCATACAATCCCCCGCCACCCCGGCCAGTTCCGCGTGTGGGATTGTATGAATGGGGAAGAAGCATGGGAGTAGGGAGCAGGGAGCAGGGGGAAAATTCCTCTCCTCTGCCCGCTGCTCCCCGCCCCTCTGCCTCTTTTCAATGCCCAATCCCCAAAATCGGCATCCTTTTCTACCGCGCTCATTATTTAGCTGGAAATACCAAGGTAATTGATGCTTTATGCGAAGCCTTGGTACAGAAAAATTTACAACCTGTGCCGGTGTTTGTTTCCTCATTGCGTGAACCCGATGTTCAGGTTGAGTTGAGTGAATTTTTTCAACCCAAAGAAGCCGAATCAATAGCTGTGCTGCTGAATACCACCAGTTTTTCTCTAGCACGGTTGGAAAGCGAAACACCCCAAACTGAACTATGGGAAAAATTAGATGTGCCTGTGTTGCAGGTGATCCTCAGTGGCGGATCAATTGAGCAGTGGGAGTCACAGTTTCAAGGGCTTTCTCCCCGCGATATTGGGATGAATGTGGCGCTACCAGAAGTAGATGGGCGGATTATTACTCGTGCTGTGTCTTTTAAAGCAGTACAAACTCGTAATCCCCATTTAGAGACAGATGTGGTAATTTATGAACCAGTGAGCGATCGCATCGAGTTCGTTGCTAAACTAGCAGCAAATTGGGCGCGTCTGCGTTCCAAACCACCCCAAGAACGGCGAATTGCCCTAATTCTGGCAAACTACCCCAACCGCAATGGACGGCTTGCTAATGGTGTGGGACTGGACACTCCAGCTAGTTGTGTAGAAATCCTTCAAGCTTTACATCTAGCTGGTTATGAAGTAGAAAATCCGCCTGCTCAAGGAGATGAGTTGATTCAACGGCTGACAGATGGCGTAACAAATGACCCGGAAGGTCGAGAATCGCTTCCGGTAAACCAAAGTGTTTCTTGGGAAGACTATCAACAGTATTTCGCTTCTGTGCCGCCAGCAGTTCAGCAAGGTATTAGTGAAAGGTGGGGAGTAGGGGAAGAAGCAAGGGAGCAGGGAGCAGGGAGCAGGGGAGACGAGTTTTCACCTCTGCCCCCTGCACCCCGCCCCTCTGCGTCTTTCCCCGTTCCCGGAATTCAACTCGGCAACATTTTCGTGGGAATTCAGCCAGCAAGGGGTTATGATAATGACCCCAGTTTGAATTATCATGCGCCGGATTTAGAACCAACCCATGCTTATTTAGCTTTCTACTATTGGATAAGAGAATGTTTTGGTGCTGATGCTGTAGTTCATGTGGGAAAACATGGAAATCTAGAATGGCTACCTGGTAAAAGTGTGGCTTTATCCAGTAATTGTTATCCAGAAGTAGCTTTCGGCGCACTTCCCCACCTGTACCCGTTTATTGTCAATGATCCTGGTGAAGGTTCCCAAGCTAAACGTCGCGCTCAAGCGGTGATTATAGATCACCTCACGCCGCCCATGACTCGCGCGGAACTCTACGGTTCGTTGCAACAGTTAGAAAATTTAATTGATGAGTATTATGAAGCTGACAGTTTAGATCCTTCGCGTTTGCCAGTGATTCGCGATCGCATCCACGAACTGGTGATCAAAGAAAATCTCCATTTAGATTTAGGAATCCAAAATGAAACAGAAATTTTTAAGTCTGAATCCTTAATTTTAAATTCCATCGGTGGCTATCTTTGTGAATTGAAAGAAGCCCAAATCCGCGATGGGTTGCATATTTTTGGGCAATGTCCCCAAGGAAGGCAGCTACGAGACTTAATAGTAGCGATCGCTCGCATACCCAATCGCCATTCTTCAGGCATTACCCGTGCCATAGCTCAAGATTGGGGTCTAGATTTCGATCCCCTCACAGCCGATTTGTCAATGCCTAGCGGTGAATACTCAATAGTCAATGGCACAGAATGCCGTACCCTCGGTGATATCGTCGAAGTTCTAGAAGAACACGCCGCCCTCCTAGTAGAACAGCTAATAAATCAAAATTCTTCTTGTACAGACGCGATTCATCGCGTCTCCCCCCCCAGCAAAGACGCGATTCATCGCGTCTCTACCTGGATACGCGATCACCTCCTTCCCGCCCTACAAAAAACTCCCCAAGAAATCACCCACTTATTACACGGACTCGATGGCGGATATGTCCCAAGTGCCCCATCTGGTGCACCCACACGCGGCCGCCCGGAAGTTCTACCAACAGGGAGAAACTTTTATTCTGTCGATATTCGCGCCATTCCCACAGAAACAGCTTGGGATATCGGCAGAAAAGCAGCTGAAACCCTCGTTGAATATTACACACAAGAACATGGTGAGTATCCCAAAACACTAGGCTTATCATTGTGGGGAACAGCCACCATGAGAACAGGCGGTGATGATATAGCCGAAGCCTTAGCTTTACTGGGAGTTCAACCTGTATGGGATGGTGCAGCACGGCGAGTAGTGGATTTTGAAATTTTGCCCCTGGCGATTTTGGGCCGTCCTCGTGTAGATGTCACCTTGCGAATTTCAGGATTCTTCCGCGATGCTTTTCCCAACTTAATTGACTTATTCGCTCAAGCAGTGTCAGCAGTAGCAGACTTAAATGAACCGCCAGAGCAAAATCCCCTCGCAGATGCAGTTCGCCAAGAAACTGATTTGTGGACAAGCCAAGGATTAAGTGTAGAAGAAGCAGTAGTGCGATCGGGCTATCGCATCTTTGGTTCTCGTCCAGGTGCTTACGGCGCTGGACTCCAAGGTTTAATAGAATCGCAAAACTGGACAGATGACGAAGATTTAGCTCGCGCCTACATTAATTGGAGTTCTTACGCCTACTCTTCGAAAGCAGAAGCAGGGGAGCAGGGAGCAGGGAGCAGAGGAGAGGGAATTACTTCCCCCTGCCCCTTGCCCCCTGCCCCTCTGCCTCTTAAGAGTCCCCAGTCCCCACTTCCCTCCCCCGAAGCCTTCAAGCAACGCTTGGCGCAAATGCAAGTTGTCCTGCAAAATCAAGATAACCGTGAACACGACCTACTAGATTCCGATGATTATTACCAATTTCAGGGTGGCTTAACAGCGGCGGTGCGTTCTCTACAGGGAAAAAATCCCCAAACGTATTTTGGTGATAATTCCATACCCGCCCAACCACGCGTCCGCCAACTGAAAGAAGAAATTGCCCGAGTGTATCGTTCTCGCGTAGTTAATCCTAAGTGGATTGCGGGAGCCATGCGCCACGGTTACAAAGGTGCTTTTGAAATGGCAGCGACGGTAGATTTTTTATTCGCCTATGATGCAACAGCTAAATGTGTAGAAGATTATATGTATCAAGGCATAGTAGAAGCTTACTTGCTCGATCCAGTTGTGTCAGAATTTATTCAGCAAAAGAACCCTTATGCTCTGCGTGATATTGCTGAAAGATTATTAGAAGCACACAAGCGCAATTTGTGGGAGGATGTAAATATAGGAACATTAGAAGCTTTGAGGAACCTAGTACATCAAGCTGAAGCAGTTATTGAAGAAAAATCAATGGTGTAGGAAAGAAATATGGAAAATCTTGCGTATTTGCACCTAGCTTTCGCCTACGAAGACAGCACACCCAGTGAATTGGTCTCCCTCAGTTCTTTGTTTAACAAAGCAGCTGCACCAGACTGGAAACGGCTTTCTGGTAGGGCTTGGAAGTATATGTTGCCCCTCGCTCTGTCCTTGTCTATTCTTGGCGCTGTTACCAGCGTCATGGCACTAGAAAAAGGCGATCGAGGCCCTTCTGTCAGAAATCTACAACAAAAGTTGAAAACAGCAGGTTTTCATCAAGCTCCAGTCACCCAAGTATATGACGTATCCACACAAGAAGCTGTGCGGCGCTTCCAAAAGGCCGCCGGTTTACCAGTGGATGGCATTGTTGGAGCAAGCACCCTGCAAAAATTAGAAAACTGGCAAGCCAAAAAGCCCAGTACTACAACTACACAAGCTAAAAAAGCTACTGTTGTAAGTACACAAGCCAAAAAGCCCAGTACTACTAGTTCAGCTAGTAGCCAGCGCCGTAATCCCAACTACCTTTCTAAGGGGGATGAAGGTGAAGATGTGAGGGTTTTGCAAGAACGCTTAAGAGTCGCAGGCTTTTATTACGGAAACGCCACGGGGATATTTGGCCCAATTACCGAAGAATCTGTCAAGCGGTTCCAAGATTCTTACAAATTAAGCGTTGATGGAGTTGTTGGCCCAGCAACATTGCGTAAATTGCCGGGAGTTGGCATCGGTGATGGAGAAGAGGCTCCCAAAAACCAAAAGGTAGTCAATCGAGATAAACTCCGTGTAGGCGATCGCGGTGAGCCAGTTAGAATTATTCAAGAACAATTGATCCAGGCAGGATATTTAGAGGGAGAGCCAAATGGCTACTATGGCCCCTATACTGCCGATGCTGTAAGGAGATTCCAGGCAGCTAATTACTTGGCAGCAAGTGGCGTTGCTGGCCCAACTACGCGAGCTAAGTTATATAGCTCAGTTAATACTGCTAGCAAAAGCGAGTTTAATACCCTAGAAATCCAAACGCGACTACGGGAGCGGGGTTTTTATAAAGGCAAGTTGAATGGTGTGATGGCAGATGACACCAAAAAAGCGATTAAACAAGCCCAAGAATTCTACGGCATTAGTCTCAAGGATCTTAAGAGCGGACGCTTTTAACATCCGCTTTGGTGTTGTTAGTATCAATTCCCAACTGGTTGCTTGCCTCTAGTAACAGCAAATTACGAACTGCTCAAAATTCCACTTATTTGGTTAATTTGAGTAGTTTCGTCTTATTATCCACCAAGTGCTAAAGCGGCATCAGCGCCCGTTGGCACTTGGGACACACTGCATGAATGGTCATTTGACAGTCAAGCAGATGAAAACCTTCTTTTTGAGCGGTTTTCGACCCAATTTTTAAAATTGAGTCGTTTTTAAACTCTATGGTGGAGTTACACCTAACACAAATTAAGTGATGGTGATGATGAGGATAGGGCTGGTTGATCTCATAATGCTTATGTCCCTCGCCCAGTTCTAGTTCCCGTAAAATTCCCATCCTGGCCATCAACTTCAAAGTCCGATAAATAGTTGACAGGCTGATCCCTTCACCATCAGTTTCTAGTCGCTGATAAAGATCCTCCGCACTCAGATGTTCACCTTGCGGAAGTTCTTGAAAAATGTGTAAAATTGTTTCGCGCTGGGGAGTTAATCGCCAGCCTCGTTCGTTCAGTTCTGCCTTGAGTGAAGTAGTTGTGTAGACAGTCATACTAATATTTCTCAACAAAGCTCGTTAATTGAGAATATAACAAATCTTGGGAGCAATTTGCAACAATCATTGCCTATTGAGAATTCTTACTAAATATTTAAGAACAATTCATCAAATCTTGATCAAAATTCAAGTATTAAGCTGTACTGCATTTAATTTGCCTACAGTTAATAGTTAGGATACTTGTAACGATTGCATCCCTTGACTTTTAATTTTGAATCAGTAAATTTTGAATTGTTTATTTGATCCCTACCTTCAAGGTATCTGAGCAAAGGTCTGGGGAAAGTATTATTCGATTAAATGCAAATAATTTGCTATAAGCCTTTAAAAGGCTTTTGATCTGGGGATCAAATCAGCCCTTTGTCCCTAGTCATTTGTCAAGTGTAGTTTTCTAATGACAAATGACTAATGACAAATGACTAACTTAGAGATTCCAAATAGTCGCGGATGAGGTTGCGACGCTTGGGTTGACGTAGCTTTTGCAAAGCCTTGGATTCAATTTGTCTGACTCGTTCCCGTGATAAATCCAGAGCGCGGCCAATTTCTGCTAGAGAGTAAGGATGACCATCTGCCAAACCAAACCGCATTAAAATAACATCGCGTTCCCGGCTTGTCAAATCTGACAGAAGATGATGCAAGTCTCTTTGTAAAGATTCTCGCATTAACATTTCTTCTGGTGTTACACAGTCAGTTTCGAGTAATTCGCCTAACTCAGTGTCTTTATCCTTGCCTACTTTGGTTTCCAAAGAAACGGAGCGAGGAACCCGCAACAAAACTTCTCGTACTTGGGTCGGTGTCATCTCTAACTCAGTTGCTAAATCTTCTAGAGTTGGGGTGCGACCTTTTTCTTGAGCAATTTTGCGTTGGGCCTTTTTGATTTTGTTTAACTTTTCGGTAATATGGACAGGGAGGCGGATAGTGCGACTAGAAGTAGCGATCGCCCGTGTAATTCCCTGACGAATCCACCAGTAAGCATAGGTACTGAAGCGGTAACCCTTAGTTGGGTCAAATTTTTCTACAGCCCGCTCTAAACCTAATGTGCCTTCTTGGACTAAATCCAACAATTCCAAACCACGATTTTGATACTTCTTAGCAACAGACACAACTAGGCGAAGATTAGCCTTAATCATGTGTTCTTTTGCTTGGAGTCCTTGAGACTGAATTTGATCCAACTCTTCTACTGTCAACTTGGCAATTTCCGCCCAGCGACGTTTGCCATCTGCCAAAGTCGGTCTGAGATCCGATAAAATTATGTCAGCAGTAGCAGCCCACCTTTCTAAAGACGGGCGATGTCCTAGTTCCGAAGTCAGACGTTCCTGAACTTCAATTAACCTTAAATAGGGCGTAATCACTTCATCCCCTTGCTTGGCGGCGTTAGCAAGCACTATCCGCATCCGCAAGTAACGTTGGACTTTTTGAGCTTCTGAAACCTCTTCATCCCGCCCCAACAAGCGAACCCGACCAATTTCTTGAAGATATAGACGTACTAGGTCTGTACTACGACGGTTAGTGCTAGCAGCAAAGTTAGCATGGTCAACAGAAGCCATCTCTAGCTCCTGTAAATCATCTACCGATAACTCACTTTCATCAACCGTGAGATCCGAGTCCAAAGCCTGGCGGGACTTTTTGGTGTTGTAGGGGGCATCTGCATAAAAAGATGTTGCTGGCATAAAGATCGTCTCAATGGCTCCAGGTAACAATAGATTTCGGTCAGCTTAGATTACGGTCAGCTATTCAACTGTTGCTATTGTTCCCGTGATTCACGATGAACTAACATAGTTGAAGATTCCATTACAATTTTTTTAGAAATTAGTTGTAATGGTTCTATTGGATACACTATTACTGAACTTAATCGGCTGCTAAACTTTTGATTGAACCAATAGCTATTCAAATCCGCAGCTAGGTTTTCAATATTTAAACTACTTAGTTAACATTTCAACCTTGATGGTTACTGATAGTAACTTTTATAACAGGGTATAAACATACTTCAGTGAATATCATGTTTATAGTTGGCATAGTCACATTTACATGGCTATGAAAGTAATATCCTGACGATTTATCAATTTTTTCTCAGGATTATTCAGGTATAAGTAGAACTCATAGATATCGAGTAAGTGATTAGTATTAACGGTAAAAATTTTATTGACACAGAGAGGGTGAGACCTGAGACGCAGAGAATAAAATGTCCCTGCGTCTTCTTCGGTATCCCCTGTAAGCCGTTAATTTGAACTTGTACGACTACTAACTAGTAGTTGTATTCTGGTTTGATATCTCGCAGCATTAGTTCATCAAGGGCTTGTCGGGGTGTGACTTCACCCTGAAGTAAGCGATAAACTTGCTCAGTAATTGGAACAGGAATGTTTTGTTGCTTGGCTCGTTGCATCAAAACCCGGCAAGTATTCACTCCTTCAGCAGTTCCTTGTAAATTTGCGAGAGTTTCTATAAGTGACTTACCACCAGCTAGCTGGTAACCGACTTGGTAATTGCGACTTAAGGGACTATTGCACGTTGCTAACAAATCTCCTAGACCCGATAAACCATAAAAAGTTTCCGTCTTTGCACCCCAGTCATTGCCGATGCGAACCATTTCTGTAAGTCCACGGGTAACTAAAGCAGCTTTGGCATTGGTTCCCAGTTGTAAACCATCGCACACACCCGCTGCGATCGCAATGACATTTTTCAGTGTTCCCCCCAGTTCCACACCCAAGGGATCGGGATTGGTATATACCCGGAAACGATGAGAAGAAAATACTAACTGCACTATTTCCGCAGCCGTGGGAATATTACTGGCTACCACCGTGGCTGCTGGTAATTCCATTTGAATTTCTTTTGATAAATTAGGCCCAGACAAAACAACCACTGCATGTTTAGGGAATACTGTTTGCCAAATTTGCGACGGCGTGCAGATGGTTTGGGGGTCTAAGCCTTTCGTCGCCGTCACAAAAATTGTCTCTGGAGAAAGAGGGAAAGAATGGACTTGGGAAGCAACATCTCTCACACCAATCATCGAGATAGCAGATACGACTATTTGGACATCTTTTAAAACTGCTTGGAGAGTTTGGGAACCGTGACGCGACCACACGCCCACCCTATGACCATTCGCTGCGGCAAGATTTGCCAGAGATGCACCCCAAGCACCCGCACCAAGAATCGCTACAGATTTTAAATTAGTCATTAATCAAAAGTCTCCCCATCCTCTTAGCTCACCAATCTAAAATTTAAAATCTAAAATTGGCTGCGGGGGTAACGTTCCATTAATTCCCTAACTTGTTCAGCATGATATGAGCTTCTTGTCAATGGTGAAGAAACAACTTGTAAAAATCCAATTTCTTCGCCAAATGCCTTCCAAGCTGCAAATTGTTCTGGGTTGATAAACTCATTTACTTGCAAGTGTTTTTGACTGGGTTGGAGGTATTGCCCAATTGTCAAAATGTCACAATCGACGGTTCGCAAGTCTTGCATGACTTGGCGAATTTCGGCATCAGTTTCACCGAGTCCAACCATGATCCCGGATTTCGTGTATGTGCTAGGAGAAACTTGGCGAGAGCGCTGTAATAATTCTAATGTGCGATCGTAGTTACCTTGGGGACGCACCCGGCGATACAGGCGTGGCACAGTTTCGGTATTGTGGTTTAATACTTCTGGCGCAGCTTGTAGAATCAACTCTAGAGCATTCCAATTACCGCACAAGTCAGGAATTAAGACCTCGATTGTGGTGTTGGGTGAAACAGTGCGAACCGCATTAATACACGCTATAAACTGAGACGCGCCACCATCTGCCAGATCATCTCGGTTTACAGAAGTGATCACAACATGGTTAAGTTTCATGCGGCGAACAGCTTCTGCTAGTCGTGCAGGTTCGGTGGAGTCTAGTGGTTTGGGTTTTTTCTCAAAATCAATATCGCAGTAGGGACAAGCGCGTGTACAAGCCGGGCCCATAATCAAAAACGTGGCAGTACCGGCATTGAAGCATTCACCAATGTTCGGACAGGACGCTTCCTCACAAACTGTATTAAGGGCTAAATCCCGCAAAATGTCTTTAACGTTACCGATGCGCTCACGCTGAGGTGCTTTTACCCGCAACCAGTCTGGTTTTACAGTCACAATCCGCTTTTACCACTAGAGTTATACAAATTTAATCGTAGCAAGCAAAGCCTTGGGTGAAGCGATCATATATATAGATGTAATTCTGTCATTTGGCACAAGGTGTGATATTCTTAATTTACAATGCCATTTTTGTGGCGGGATGTGGCGCAGCTTGGTAGCGCACTTCGTTCGGGACGAAGGGGCCGCTGGTTCGAATCCAGTCATCCCGATTTTTATTGTACATTCGCAACGCTCATCGCATCCATGTATTGCAAGCAGTCCGGGTTGTACAACAAGGAACTTTTCAAGAGCTAGCTACTGTTGAAGGGCTATTTGCTCAGTTAATGGCTCGGCAAATAGTGTAGCGACTTTTGACATACTCCCCCGAATGCGCTTCCCTAAATTCGGGGGAGTATGTCAAAGAGCCTTTCTAGACAAGGCGTTTAGGTTCTATAACTAAATCTACAGCAGCGCTAAAATCCTTAACGATTAAGTTGGGGTGGTAAAGTTCCAATTGAGTGCGATCGCGGATACCAGATTCCACAGCCATCACCTTAATACCGTGATTTTTAGCAGCAGTGATGTCGGCTTCTGTATCTCCCACCATCCAAGTATCAGCCGCCGGGGGCAGTTCTTTTAATGCCCTAGCCATCAACAAGGGCTTATCTTCAATATCACGAGTTTTAACATAGTCGTTACTCAGGCAATAACAACGATTTTCTGGGAAAAATCTCCCTAAATCGTGTTTTTTGAAGGCATAATCTAGTTCCCGAACTCGGCGCATGGTCATAACTGCTAAATCAATTCCAGCTTGTTGAATTTTTAACAGTGCATCCACAGCACCGGGTGCGAGAGTATCATAGTTGAAATAAGGTTCTGTATGGACAGTTTGCCGCCGCAACTGGGCAAATTCTTGGGCTTGAGCTTCGTCTAACCCTGAATTTAAGGCGATTTGTTTTTCAGGAACACGCGATCGCTTTAACTGCCAAAATTCCGCTTTTGGAAGTTCTTGTACTACTTGGTCTGGGCGACGGGTTTTTTCCAAGCAAAATTGATAAACACGGTAGTACCGTTCCGAAACATCAATAATCGGGCCGTCGAAGTCAGTAATAAGTCTTAGCATCGGCGGAAATTGTTAAATTTTATTAAAATTATCGCAGCTGTGTGGCTATTTTGCGAGGGTATCAAGTCTAGCTAAGGGTTTTTTTGTAAACTCTTTTTCAGAAAGCATCGACGATGACCTGGAGGAAAATCTTCTAACTTTCCAAAAACTTCATATCCCAAATGCTGATAAAATTTGGGAGCCTGGAAACTGTAAGTAAAAAGATATGCGTTTAAGCAGTCACAATTAACAGCCTCTTGCTATGCCTCCAAAAGAAGTGCTTTTCCATATCCATAACCTCTTAACTCCTCTGCAACCTAGAGAGTAGCAATATGGAACCATCCCAAGCCGATAAAACCCTCCAAGCCATCCACTACATTTTTTCTGAATCACGAAGTAATAGAAACAGTGGCGTATATTGGTAATCTCCAATCTTACCTACATTAAAATCTTGAAGTTGCTTGTCAATAAAATCAACTTGTTTAGAGTCTGGCTGAATTTCAATTGATATTTTGTAATCAGGCATCATTGCAGCGTACCGCGTTTAATTTGTTCGCTTTCAATAGCTTCAAATAAGGCGCGAAAGTTACCTTCGCCAAAACCTTGAGCTTGGAAACGGCGTTCTATAAACTCAAAGAAAAATGTTGGCTGTTCAAATATTGGTTGGGTAAAAATCTGTAGTAACAAGGGTGCGATATTTCTTCCCTCTAAAGGAGCATATTCTTGCCAATCCACCAGAATTTCCTGTTGAGCGATCGCTTCTAGTTCTAGAGGTGATAGTGTAAGTCCTGGACGCTGTTTTAGCTGTGAGTAGTAGGTTTGCGGAACTGAGAGTAATGATAAACCACTGGCACGAAATTTAGCGATCGCACTCACAAGATTAGTCGTCCGCAAGGCAATATGTTGAATTCCTGGTCCCCGGTTGACATCTAGAAACTCCTGAATTTGGGAATTACTAGAAGCTGGTTCATTAATTGGCAATTGGACACTACCGTTACGCGAAACCATCACCTGGCTATGTAAAGCAGAGCGATCAGTTTTAATTTTAAATGCTTGCTGGGGTTGAAAATCTAAGATATTTTCGTACCAAGCGACAGCACGCTCTAATTCGCCAACTGCTACGTTCAACACTATGTGATCTATGGCGGTAAAAGTGTTGTCATTTGTCATTTGTCCTTTGTCAAAAACCAATGACCTTTCTATTAACGTATGAGTCAGTCCACCCCAGGCGGCAATTTTGCTCGACTTGAGGGATGTTGCGCCTACATTCTGTTCCTGGATGGGTTGTAGAATTGTAGCACCGTGTTTTTGAGCTAGTGCGATCGCAGCTTCCACATTTTCCACAGCAAAAGCGACATCTGCCACACCGGGTGGATATTGACGCAAAAACTCAGCTACTGGACTTGTGGGTAACAGTGGTGAAGACAGAAAAAAGCAGACAGCACCACTTTTGACCACTTCTGTACAAGTGTGAAATGAACTACTGCGATCGGCTACTGCTTGAAAACCAAGATGGTGTACAAACCAATCGCGCCATACTTTAGCGTCTTCTACATAGAAATGAACGTGATCAATTTTCATAGATACTGAAAATCCAGCATAACAGCTTATATATCTGTAAATTTTGCCTTTTTTGCTAAATTTTCAGGTCTTTCCCAGGCAAGAATTATCTAGACGAACTCTCACTTTAAAAGAATAGATGGCTATCAGGTTGAATGTTAATTTCCATTGGCACAGCTTGCGGTTCGGCAGAAAGGGCAAAGAAAATCGCATTGGCAGCAGTTTCAGGACTGAGCATTTTTTTCCGGTCTACTTTTAGGTTGACATTATCCCAGAAAGGAGAATCTACCCCACCAAAGTAGAATAGCGTGAACTTGATACCAAAACGCTTGAGTTCCTCTGCCATGCACTTGCTAAAACCGACAACACCAAACTTAGAAGCAGAATAAGCCGCTGCCATTCCCATCGAATGCTTGCCCAGAATTCCTACCACGTTACAGATGTGACCAGACTTACGCTTTTGCATCTCTTCAGCAGCCGCCTGAGTGGTGTAAAAGCTGCCTTTTAAGTTGACATCTAGCATCTTGTCTAAATCAGCTGGTTCCAGGCTGTTGTAGGGCTTGAGTATACCAGCACCAGCAGCGTTCACTAAAATATCGATTTGACCAAACTCAGCAATGGTCTTTTCTATCAAAGTATCTACCTGTTGGGGGTCAGTAATATCGGTAGGAACGGTCAAAACTTCCCCTGGTAAATCATTTGCTAATGTTGTTAAACGAACCGCATCTCTCGCAGCCAGTACCAACCGGACTTCGGTAGGCGCAAGTTTGTGTGTTAAAGCTGAACCGATACCACCAGTAGCACCGATAATAACAACGACTTTATCTTGCATCGTAGTATTTATAATTCTTTACATGTTTTTACATAATACTGAATTACAGGCTCAGGTTGTACGTAAACATCCAGAAAATATCTATTCGCAGAGTAGTGCTGTTACCTCGTATTCCTTGCCACTCGCCTTTAATGTAAATATGGGAGATGATTCTAAATATTTAGTAAAATTGGAACCTAACTTTAATTTTTTAATAATTGAATTAGGAGATTCTCCGGTTATTTTCCGTAACTCTGAGCCTAGCTTAGACACAGATAATGTAGTTTGAGGAGACTTTGTTTGTATATCTTGAATAATTTTTAATAGTAATTCATCTAATGTTTTTCCATTAAGATTTACCGATGAATCTTCTTTTTTCTCTTCTTCTTGAATAGATTCTGTAAATGAGTCATTTAAAATAGGAATTATTTTCTCAGCTTCTGTTTTTTTTGGATTATCTTTAATATTGATCTCGCACCTTTCTTGAAATAAAGTTGCAACAGCTACTAAACTGTCTAGTCGAGCATTAATTGATTCCTGTTCAGTTTTAATTAAATCTTGAATTGTATCAACCACTTTTTCCAAGGATGGAACTTCTGTTGCCATTGCTAAGGAATAATCAGTAATTTTGCCAGTATTCCGGTTTTCTATATGCAAATTTTGTCCTTGTCTACGTACCCAATAGACAATCAATCCTTGGTTTTGGAGTTGGTTACAAAGGTGGATAAAAATTCCATCGCCAGAACAGACTAAGATTTCTTTAACTGTTGGATAAGAGTATAAAATACAAGAACCAAATGCGATCATTTTTGCATCAGCACTGTCCTTACCTCCAGGTACATGGACAAGTTGATAGCCACGGTTATATAGTTCAACATCTTGCTTACCAGTACTTGGATTTCTCCAGTTAGCAAATGCTATTTTCACTTGGAGAGGATACTTGCATACACTAGCTAAAAATAATTCTGAATTCACATCTAATTTTAAGTTTTCTGCATCCAAAAGTAGAAGAGAGATTCCTATTTCTAGCTGAGGTTTAATTTCATTTTTTTGCTGAATTTTGAGGAGTAATTGATTGAACGCAGCAGATTCTAGGCAATTAGGTGATAATATCGTTTGCAGCAGTTCTTCAGCTAATTTAAAACTAAAAGGGCTAAGACTTTTCTCTGTAAATTTTTCTTCTGATAGGTTTTTTACTAAAAAAAAATCTTTAGCTTCAGATATAGATACTTTACTATGCCCGTTGCTGTTAACAAGCAACTCACCTTCTAGAGAATGAGGGAATACAGGCTCAAGGAATTGTTTACCACAATTTTTACAGAGGTAATTCTGCTTGTCATTCCGACGACCATTTTTCCGATATAAAGTAGATTCGCACCGGGGACATTTCATTTTGTGATTCAGGTGGTCTAGAGCAGATACTTCTCTTTAAGTATATAGTATAAAAAATACTGTCAACCTCAGTTCGTATTGCTGAACACAAGAAAAACTCAAAGCAAGCGGAAATTAAATTTAACTCCTCATTTCCACTTGCACTATGTTATGGCTCTCTGAATAACTAGAATTTGAGAAATGCTTCAACTAACGCGGGCGAAAACATAGTCACGAGTGCGAGAATCCACAGGGTTAGTAAAGATTTTATTTGTAGTACCAAATTCAACCATTTGAGTTATACGATTTTCATTACTATAAAAGAAAGCCGTAAAATCAGATAGGCGAGCAACTTGCTGCATATTGTGAGTAACAATTACAATTGTCAACTCAGAGCGTAAGTTATGGATCAAATGCTCAATTTTCATGCTACCAGTAGGATCAAGACCTGAACAAGGTTCATCCATCAACAAAACATTCGGTTTGACTGCTAAAGCACGGGCAATACATAATCTTTGTTGTTGACCACCAGAAAGTTCTAAAGCAGACTTGTGCAGCTTATTTTTGACTTCATCCCAAAGTTCGGCAGCTTTGATGGCAGATTCTACGATTCCATCTAATTCTACTTTCGGATGCCATCCAACTAATTTCACCCCATAAGCAACATTATCGTAAACGCTCATGGGAAAAAGATTTGGCTTGGGAAAAACCATACTTACTTGGCGACGTAAGCGATTGATGTTGACACGACGCTCATATATACTCTGCCCATAAAATTCTACTCTTCCTTCAACCCTCACATCTCCTTCTAATTCAGTCATGCGATTTAACGATTTAAGAAAAGTAGACTTTCCACAACCACTAGAACCAATAATTGCCGTGACTTGGTTTTGGTAAATATCCATTGACACGCCTTCAACTATCTTTTGAGTGTCGTAATAGAAGCTGAAGTTTTTGACTCTGATGGCTGGAATTAGTTTACTCATATTCCCAAAACGTGTGAAACAAAACTTGATTCAGTAAAACAGTACAAATCAGCAACGCTGTTTCACTATGTTACTCCCAAAATGAGATATTCATGGAAATTACGTAGCTATACAGTAGTCATCCAGCAGATAAGTGGTTAGTAGATATTTATATAATGCTGTGTCCCAAAATTTATTTTTTACAGACGTTTTCTACCACCTTCTCAACATTGACTAATACCTCTTGGTTAAGGGAGAAAGTAGAAAGATTGCTTGCCCTGACTCGTCATATCTTCATGACTTAACCTTTCTGAAAAATTGATAAAATATTATCAGTAAAAAGCAAAGATTCTTTTAAAAATCAAAATCGTATATCATTTTTATAATTTTTGTGTTTTGTAATCCTACTTAATTGAATAATTAGATTAGTACCTCCTCATTAAAAAGATTAGTTGCTAAAAAATGCCTCACATCTCATGATATTTTTAACTACGTTTTTCTGTTGTCATAGTTCAGTTTGAAAATTTTTGACAATATTTAGATAGCGTGTTTTCTTTTAATTAAAAATATTGGCTCAACTGCTATAAAATGTCGATTATGTTTAGCTAGAATAACTTCATTAATTAACTTTCCGGTGCTTTTTATTCAAGATAATATAGAAGAATATAGCGGTTCCCACTCAGATGCGGTACAACATTATATCGCCAGGTGTAGGGGCACGGCAGTGCCGTGCCCCTACGGGTGTACCTCACGTAAACGAGAACCGCTGTATGTAAAATGCAACAACTATTTTCAGCTTTTGGAAGCTATGTCTGGGGTAAACTAAATCTCGGAACGGGCAAAATCCCCTTGTTAAATAAAGTTAGGGCAAACTTCCGCTACAGTGTACTAGTTTACTACCATCGTAGGAACTGTGAAAGTTAAAAGTACGGAATGTGGGTTTGAAATGCTTGTATAGTCTATGTTTTAAGATTTTTTGTTATATCCTTAGCCTTAGAGACTCACTAGATACTTAAAAACTCTAATCATCATTAAATTTCCTACAAAAATAAAAAAATAAAGCGCCTGTCGATCGCAGGCGCTTTTTCGCAAAGTGCGATCGCTTTACCCGCCCGTAGACATCGCTTGAAGGAGCGATAAACTAGATATAGCAAGCTTTTAGTTTTCTATAAAATATTCTTATCCAAAACGACCATTCACATAGTCTGCCGTTTGTTGCATCAATGGGTGATTAAAAATCTTTTCTGTCCGATCAAATTCCACCAACTCACCTAAATACATAAACGCAGTGTAATCAGAAACACGAGCTGCCTGCTGCATATTATGAGTCACAATCAAAATCGTCACTGTTTCTTTCAATTGATCAATCAACTCTTCAATGCTGGCGGTAGCTATGGGGTCTAAAGCTGATGTCGGCTCATCAAATAGAACAATCTCAGGGTCAGTCGCCAAAGCGCGGGCGATGCACAACCGCTGCTGTTGACCACCAGAAAGGTTAAAAGCTAAATCATTCAAGCGATCCTTTACTTCGTTCCACAAAGCTGCCTCATGCAAAGCTTTCTCTACCTTCTCATCAAGGATTGTACGTTTAGATTCACCCCGCACCTTCAAACCGTAAGCCACATTTTCATAAATGGATTTAGGAAAGGGATTAGGTCTTTGAAACACCATACTAATCCGCATCCGCACTTCAATTGGGTCAACCTTATTACTGAGCAGGTTAATCCCATCTGGTTCGAGAGTGATTTCCCCTTTATAGCTATTTCCAGGATATAGATCGTGCATTCGATTGAAACAACGTAACAGAGTGGTTTTACCACATCCAGAAGGGCCAATCAGCGCCGTTACTTGTTTTTCACCCACTAACAGATTAATGTCTTTGAGAGCGTGGACTGTTCCACCGTAGTAGAAATTCAGATAATTGACGGAAGCTTTGATGGATTTTTCTAGGGTTGATGATGCAATTTCTACCATTTGATTTTTTTGCGTAAACGATAGCGAATATAAATTGCTACAGCGTTCATAGCCAAAGTAATAGCAATTAGAACAATACCTGCTGCTGCTGCATTCACCTGAAACTCAGCTTGGGGACGAGATACCCAATCGAACATTTGAATGGGCATAACTGTAAACGGAGCGAGTAACCAAGAGAATGAGATGTAGGGAAACTGCCCAGTAATTGGTGGTTCTGGTAAGAAGGCTATAAATGTCAGCGCACCAATGGTAATTAAGGGTGCAGTTTCACCAATAGCTCGTGCCAAGGCAACAATAATCCCAGTGAGAATTGTGCCTGTTGAGTAAGGCAAAATATGATCCCAAATCATTTGCCACTTAGAAGCCCCTGTTGCGTAGGCAGCTTCACGGATACTATTTGGTATAGCACGCAGAGCCTCACGGGTGGAAACGATCACCACTGGTAAAACCAATAACGCCAAGGTAAACCCAGCGGTAATAATGCTTCGTCCGAAGTTGAACCCATAAACAAATACACCCAAAGCCAAAAGTCCGTAAATAATCGACGGAACACCAGCTAAGTTGGTGACATTAATTTCAATTACATCAGACAACCAATTTTTTCGGGCATACTCTTCTAAGTAAATACCTGATGCTATACCAATGGGTATGGCTACTAAAGACGTTACAAACATTACCAAGAGCGTTCCCACCCAAGCGGAGAGAATACCTGCTTCTTCCGCCCTGCGACTGGGAAACGAACTCAAAAATTGCCACGAAAGACGTGGGAAACCATCGGTAATTAAATCAAATAATAGTGCCAGTAATGTGACGATACCCAACAGCATTGACAATATGCCAATAATGTTGAAAATATATTGCGATCGCTGATTGCGTTTAATAGTCTTACGGACTTCTTGAATATTAAGAGTTGTCATATCAATAAATTTCTCGATAGCGCTTGGTGAGAAAATGACCAATGATGTTGAAGACTAAAGTCATTAGCACTAACGTGAGTCCAACTGCAAAGATGGTCTGATATTCCAGGCTGCCATGAGGTAGGTCGCCGAGACTCACCGATACAATGTAGGCTGTCATTGTAGCGGCTGGTTCCATCGGGTTAAGGGTCAAGTTGGGTTGTCCACCCGCAGCAATAGCCACTATCATCGTTTCACCGATCGCACGAGAAATACCCAAAATGTAAGCCGCAGAGATGCCAGAAATAGAAGCTGGTAATACGACTCGCAAAGCTGTCTGAAAGCGGGTAGCCCCCATTGCATAAGAAGCCTCGCGTATATGTGCTGGTACTGTACGCATGGCATCTTCACTCAGGGAACTAACATAAGGAATAATCATAATACCGATGACGAGTCCCGCACTTAACATACTAAAACCAGGTAAATCTGGCAGAATTACCTGCAACATTGGTGTGAGAAATAAGAGCGCAAAATAACCGTAAACTACTGTAGGAATACCCGCCAACAGTTCTAAAGCTGGCTTGACAATTTCCCGAACGATGGGTGAAGCAAATTCACTCAGGTAAATAGCAATAATCGTACCTAGTGGTACTGCTACTAATAAAGCAACTAATGTGGTAACTAAAGTTCCTGTCACCAGCGGCAAAATACCGTAATGCTTGTCATCAAATAAAGGTGTCCATTGAGTATCTGTAAGGAATTTCCATAAAGATACTTTCTGGAAAAATAGTATAGATTCGTAAAATAATATACCAAGGATAGCTACTGTTGTTGCCACAGAAGAAAGTGCCGCCAAAAACAAGACAGACTCAATTGCCCGTTCTTGCAAATCACGCACTAGCTTTCGAGAAAGTTGAGTTTGTTTTGCACTACTCATGCTGGGATGCGATCGCTCCTGAGATAATGAATTGAACTGAAATAGGCAAAGAGAGGTACTACACCTCCCTTTGATGAATTGCAGATTTTGAACTAATTCAAAATTGACAATTAGGCTTATTCTTTAGCTTCACGGCTTAATAATTCTTCAATCTTCAGCCCAACCGATTCTTGTCCACCAAAAATCGTGCCATATCTCTTTTTATTGAAGTGATTCTGGGCGGTAGTATATGCTGACGCTGGCAGGGCAACGTATTTTACTTCTTGAGAGAACTTAGCTGCATTCTGCAAGTAAAATTGCACAAACTGCTTTACTTCTGGCTTGTCAATAGACTTAGAACTGACATAGATAAAAATGGGGCGAGATAGTGGATTGTAACTACCATTTTTCACTGTCGCTTCCGAAGGCAATACGCCGTTAACTGGTACTGCCTTGAGTTTATTTTTATTTTCTGCGTAATAAGCATAACCGAAGTAACCAAGGGCGTTCTTATCACGGCTAACACCTTGTACAAGTACGTTGTCATCTTCGCTAGCAGTAAAGTCACCCCGGCTAGACTTGGCTTTGCCAACAACAGCTTCGGTAAAGTAATCGAAGGTTCCAGAGTTTGCACCAGGGCCAAACAACTTCAGTGGTGCATTGGGGAATCCGTTGCGAATCTGATTCCAGTTGTTGACTTTACCCTGTGCCCCAGGTTCCCACATTTTCTTCAATTCGGCGACTGTGAGATTTTTTGCCCAGGAATTTTGGGGGTGAACCACTACTGTTAAAGCATCATAAGCTACTGGTAGTTCAACATAACGAATCCCCGCAGTTTTACAAGCATCGATTTCTTTTTGTAGGATGGGACGAGATGCACCAGAAATGTCTGTCTCGCCACGACAGAACTTTTTGAAGCCGCCGCCAGTACCAGAAACGCCCACTGTAACTCTGACTCTACCTCTTTGCGCCTTTTGGAAGTCTTCTGCTGCTGCTTCCGTAATTGGGAAAACGGTGCTAGAACCATCAACTGTAACTGTGCTGACGCTTTGGGAATGAACCGCAGATATTGATACACCAAAGGTGGCGGCTACTAATGAGACTATACCTAATACTGTCAGGCTGTTAAGCTTAAAGTTCATCTTGTTCATAAAAACATTCCTAGTTTGTTGGACATTAAATTTCCGTTAATTCACCTCAATACATAACTATTTTTTCTAGTTAAAAGTTTAGTGAATTAACGGAATGTCCATAGTCAAGAAGATGACATGACCAGTTAATGTGTGAGTTAAATTTTAGTTAATTAAAGGTTAATCAAGATTGATATATTTTTCAGCCAAAATATAGCAGAACTGAGCTAGGTAAGCAGCAAATAACAATACATCAATAAGATAAAATATTTAAACTGCTCTTATTGAGCGAGTCAGAACTAAAAATAGTGGCATAGCATGAAATTTAGTCCTTATTTTTTAAGCACTTTAGTGCTTACTACAAACCCTCAAAACTGATTTAAAAAAGTACTATTAATTTATAGCGAATAACATTCGCTATAGCTAGTTAACATCGCTCTTCAATCACTCTAGGCAGAGTCAAAACTAACTGCCTTTGTTCGTCTTTTCATGATTTCTTGCGGCTACAATACATTACCAAAAGTACAAATAATCCTATTCCTGACAAATATTTAATCGCATCAGGGACGCTGGGATTAGGTGAAAAGAAGCCTTCGATCGCACCAGCAATAATCAACATTGGTACAATCCCAAATACTAGCTGCACCGCCTGAGAACCATATAATTTCAGTGCTTCCCCACGGCGATATTTACCAGGAAATACAATTGCTCTTGCTAATAAAAATCCTGCACCCCCAGCAAAAAATATCGCAGGTAATTCTAAGGAACCATGCGGCAACACAAACGCCCAAAAAGGATAAGCCAGATTATTTTGACCCACCAAAGTGCTAACAGCACCAATCAATAAGCCATTAAATACCATCAAATAGGCTGTGTATAGCCCAGCCGTGATCCCACCAGCGACAGCCCCAAAAGACACCGATAGATTATTGATCATAATACCGCTGGATGCCAGGGGTTCAATGCCGACAATTGACCCCATCCATAATTTATGCTCATCTCGCACCTTGGTAATCAAGTTTTCAGGTACGATCAAAGGCATAAAGCTGGGGTTTTGCCAAGAATACCACCAAGCCACTAATGCCCCCAGTAGAAACAGCGCCGTTGCAGCAGCAATGTATACAAATGTTTTCTGGACTACAGATGGTAATCCCCAGCGGTAAAATTCTAGAATTGCCTGCCATTCTTGTCGCCGCGAACCTTGGTAAATCTGCGTGTACGCACGAGTTGTTAAAGATTGTAAACTTTGGATCAAAGTATTACCGATTTGCTGAGTGCGGGCACGTGCCAAGTCTGCTGCTACGGAACGATACAAACTCGCTAACTCTCTAATTTCTGCTGCCCGTAGGGACTTTAACCCTTTTTTTTCTATCTGCCTTAGTAGGGCATCCAGACGCTGCCAATTTGCTTCTCGTCGTGCAATCCAACGTTGAATATTCATGAATTTTGGGAACACTGAGTTTAACTTAGCTTAAGATAACCTCACATTCATCTCCGTAGTTTCAAGGAAAATTTGCCATTATGTCTGAAAACTTTGGATCTCCCGGTCAGATACAACCACTGAGTATCGGTAACGTTGTCAGTGCTGCGGTACGCTTGTATCGTTCTCATCTAAAAACTTATCTTAATCTGGCTGCGATCGCTCACTTGTGGATTCTAGTTCCGATTTATGGCTGGGCAAAATATGCAGCCATTTCTGGACTAATTTCTCGCTTGGCTTTTGGAGAATTGATTTACCAACCTGAAGGTGTTCAAACAGCCAGCAGCCATATCAATCCACGTCTGTGGTCATTTTTGAGAGTTGGTTTCCAAGTAGGTATATCTTTACTGGTAGTTTATTTTGGACTCGCGATCGTAGGCGGTGTGATCGCTGGCTTGATCGGAGTAGTATTAGGAGGGATATTAGGAACTTCCAGCATTATAGTTGCAACCACATTGGCAATAATTGTAACGGCAGGCATTGTATTGTTAGGACTAACTTGGTTCTACTCCCGTTGGATAGTAGCTGAAGTGCCCCTGGCAGTTGAAGAAAATATCAATGGTGGCGAAAGTGTTGCCAGAAGTTGGGAGTTAACTAAAGCCTCAGTATTTCGTATTCAGGGCGTTGTTTTAGTTGCTTTTATCGTTACATTGCCATTGCTGTTTGTATTAAACTATATACCTAGCTTATTTTTAATAAGGCTTGAACAAGGTTCTGCCATCTACTCTATTGTGTATTTGATTTCTTGGATTGGAAGCTTGATAGGTGGAATTTTAATTATGCCCTTCTGGCAAGCACTAAAAGCTGTTTTATACTTGGACTTGCGTAGTCGGCGTGAGGGTCTAGGTTTGCAATTACGAGAACCTCCCTCGCAAGATTTTCGTTAACTCAACACCCTAATCCAACTCTATTAATTTTGAATTAGTTATATGCGCTTTTTTAATCGCATCACATTCCAGACTCCAGAAAGTGTAGAGTTGGAATTCACTCTAGCGGGAATCGGTAATCGAGCTTTGGCACTCCTGATTGACTATACAGTTTTGGCTGTAACCTTGCTTGTCTTTTTCCTTACCTGGACTGTTTTTTCGACACAATTGTTCAATTTTTTTGAGGATTTAATTACAAATGCTCAGAATTTAGGACTTTGGTTAATAGCAATTTTCTTTCTGATCGCTTTTGCAATTTACATTAGCTATTTTGTCTTTTTTGAAACCTTATGGTTTGGACAAACTCCTGGTAAACGGTTTGCTAAAATTCGCGTAGTTCGAGATGATGGCAGACTAATCGGTCTACAACAAGCAACGCTACGTGCTTTACTGCGACCCTTTGATGAAACTTTGTTTATTGGCGCTTTTTTAATTATGTTGGGTAGCCGCGAAAAGCGCTTAGGTGATTTGGCCGCTGGGACAATTGTGATTCAAGCTCAAACACCCACTGCATCTGCAACATTGACACTTTCAGAACAGGCAAAGATACTTCATGAACAGTTAGTACAAATTGCCGATTTATCACCATTGATGCCAGATGATTTTGCTGTGATTCGTGAGTATTTGCAGCGACGTGGTGCAATGTCATTAAAGGCAAGAGCCTCGCTATCGCTAAAGTTAGCCGAGCAAGTTGTAGCTATTATTAATTTAGAAAAGTTGCCAGAAGCTGTTACACCTGATGTTTTTTTAGAAGCTGTTTACCTCGGATATCAACAACCAGAATTTTAGATAATAAAAAACTATAGCACTTTTCGTTTATGTACAATACAGTTTTACCTCTCTCCTTTTAGGAGAGAGGCTTTGAATTTTACTCCCCTTCTAGCAACAAAAGTTTTTCCGTTTCCCTCTCCTCGTAGGAGAGGGTTAGGGAGAGGTAGGAAAGGGGCTGTTCTTGTTAGCTCTGTATTGGACTCAACTGAAAACCGCTATATTAGTAAACCCAAGTTTCATGTTGTTCAGATGATCCGGTTTCAGGTCAAAAATCTAAAATCGGCCAGTCTGGTTCACGATAATAGCGTGTCATGTTGTCAAACTTTCGCAATTCGACGCGATTGATCAAAAATTCTGGCAAATTCAACAGCCATTGTTCATTCATTTGAGAAAGCATTGTGCTAAAGCTTGTGCGGTCTAAGTCAGATGGAACCTCCCCAAAATAGGCTAAAGTAACATGGGCTGTGAAGTGATAATGCTGCTCAATACCCAAAGCAATTAACTTGGGATTTTGATAAATTGTTCGACGAAATTTAATAATTTCCTCGTAGCAGCGTTCATCTTGAGGTACTAAACAAACGGCTACAGCTCTTGGCATCAGTATCAGTCCCAGCATTTGCCATTTAATCGGATGACTCCTATTTGTCATCAATTGTTGATATTGCTGAAACATTTCGGCTAAACAAGAGTGTAACTCCTCGTCAAATTTGGGATTTTTTTCGCAGGCATCAAGGTAAGCATTGTCCCAAATTAAATCCGCTAAAGTTAGATGGAAGCTAGCAGGAGGTAGAGGCACAATCAAATCACGGTTTACAGGCAACTGTAAAAGTTCCTGTTGGTAAGTCTGTAATTTGGCATAGAAAGCAGAGTTTTGTGATTCTTCTCCTGCGGGCGGTGTAATTAGCGTATAGCCAGGAAAGGACGCTGCTTGTCTCAACCCAGAATGTGGCTGAAATTTAGAAGATTCCTGGATATGCTGGACTTGGGATCTGTGGGTTTCTGGCAGCGTCAGTCGTGCTAACCGATTTAAGTAAGTTTGATAGTTGTCGTCCAATCTTCATAGCCTCACGCTCTCACTTGATAGATTTTAGGGAAAATTACCTTGATTAAGAGAATGATTTCAAAAGTATTTAGTTTTTGGGTGTAATGGAAGCTTATCGGGGGATGAGGGGCATAGGGGCAAGAGGCAGAAGATCAAAAGTTAAATTCTTTACCTATTCCCAATGTCCAATGCCCAATAACCCCATCTAATAGGAGGTTTACCTATGCCAATCTATGTTTACTGGGGTGAAGATGATTTTGCCATAGAAAAGGCGATCGCTATGCTGCGCGATCGCGTCCTCGATCCCCAATGGATAAGTTTTAATTACACTTCATTCACCCCAGATCAAGCTGATGCCGCTATTCAGGGGTTAAATCAGGTCATGACACCCACTTTTGGCGCTGGTGGACGCTTGGTATGGCTAATCAATACAACCTTGTGTCAACACTGTCCAGAGAATGTTTTAGCAGAATTGGTGCGATCGCTACCAGTCATTCCCGAAAACTCATTTTTCTTGCTCACCAGTCGCAACAAGCCAGATGAACGCCTCAAATCTACGAAATTGTTAAAACAATTTGCCACGGAGTTCCGAGAATTTCCCCTCATTCCCCCTTGGAAAACTGAATTACTGGTGCAATCTGTTAATCAAGCAGCTCAGACTGTGGGCGTGAAACTTACTGCTAATACTGCCCAGTTGTTGGCTGATTCTGTCGGAAATGATACACGTTTGCTCTACAATGAGTTAGAGAAATTGCGGCTATATGCCCAAGGTAGCAATAAGCCTTTAGACATAGATACTGTTACCAAGTTAGTAAGAAATACTACCCAAAATAGTTTACAATTAGCAGCAGCAATTAGAACAGGGGATACAGCTAAAGCTTTGACAACACTGGCAGATTTGATCAATGCTTCCGAGCCGGGATTACGGATAGTTGCCACACTCATTGGACAATTTCGCACGTGGCTCTGGGTCAAGATTATGATAGAAAGTGGGGAGCGCAATCAACAAGCGATCGCTATTGCTGCTGATATCGGTAATCCCAAACGCATCTACTTCTTACAGCAAGAAATCAAGCTGCTTTCTGTGCAACAGTTAATATCTTGCTTCCCCCTACTACTGGAGTTAGAAGTGAGTCTCAAGCAAGGAGCATCAGAAATGTCAACATTCCAGACTAAAGTTATCGAACTGTGTCAAGTATGCCGAGGAAGTTGACAATCAAATATAAAAGCATGATGTATTGAGCAGTTGCCGGAACTTCCAACTCTGAAAATAATTCAAAGTTCTTATAATATCCCTGATGTAGTTCTGTGTCACACACTATATGAAGAAAATTTCCGATTTCTTTTCTCGTCCTAGCCGAAAGCGAATCCTTTCCCAATCATTCTTTTTCGGCGCGATCGCTACTGCGGGTGTAATTTCCAACGCTTTTTCATTGAGTTCAAAAGCTTATGGTCAAGCTCCAGCACCAATAGTTAACAATACTGAAATCGACAGCTACGCTCAAGCCGTGCTAGCAATGGAGCCAGCACGTCAAAATGCCTTTGAAGAAATTAAAAAACTTATTGGCAATGGAGAAATTCCCAAGATTGTTTGTAACGATTCTAACAGCTTAAATGGTCTTCCAAGGAAGGCTCAAGATATCGCAGTGAATTACTGTACCCGCTCTCAAAAAATTGTCCAAGATAATGGTTTGAGTATTGATCAGTTCAACAAAATTACTATAGAGCTACAAAATAACAATATCTTAAAACGGCAGGTTTACAATACTTTATTACGCCTGCAAAAAACTCCTGATTCTCCGTAGTTAGAACTAACATAAAAATTAGAGAGGAGCATGTTAAAAATAACTACCCCCGCATGAAAGCGAGGGCTAGTATTGCTTTTCTAAAAAACACTACATTGATTCATCAAATATTTGTTGGTGGATACTAGATTAATGGCTAATAACCTATTGCATTTTCCAAATCAGTTTTTATCAATAATAAATAAAGCCATTAATTCTGAACACAAAAGCGGATAGTGTACCCCTGCGGGGAAGCAAGCGTTAGAGGATGTTTGAAAAGTGTTTGACTGTGATTTTAATCACCCCCCCTTAATCCCCCCTTTGCAAGCTATCCATTATCAACATCTTTCTTAACAGAAAAGTTGACAAAAGCGAGTAGTTATGCAGTAAGAAGAAAGAGGAAAAAGTACCAGTGACTGGAGAAAATGGGTGTCAGAAGTAAGAGAGTTTGAAAAAGTGTGACTTTCTCATAACTATCTCAGTCTAAAAAACTCATGATAAGAAATGTCAGAGTGACAACACCCTTAGTAAACTGAGTAGAGAATCAGGACATAATTAACTCTTAAGACACTGACCAACAAGCCAACCTTCAACAATGTCATGTAATCGACTCAATCCACGCCAGAGAACTTTCACACCAGGAGAGCCATCGCTTTTTCGACCTAAAAACCCGCCGAGCCGAGCAATCCAATCGACAACTTGAGCCAGAGTCGGTGGTGTTGGATGAGGATAAAGTTGGTGATGTATGAACGCATACAGGACTTGCCATTCGTGAAGTGCTAAAACCTGTTCACAACTAGCATCAGGCTCATCACGAGCTAAGTAAGTTAGCCACAGCAAAATATTTGACACATCAATCATGACTTTTCAAACATCCTCTGAGCTTGAAACTTAGCTTGAAGTTTCTGGTAATCAACAATTGCTATAGCTTTATAAATTTCAGTTTCAAGCTTCATTAATAATTATTTATTCTCCCCCTGCTTCCTTATCTAGTTTGGTTTAGACTGCGGGAGTGTCCGAAATTGCCAAATTACCCATACAGCAAAAGTTGGCGCACCAATTGTAGCTGCCATTAGTAACAGCTCTAGTCCATCCAGTAAAGTAACTATGGGAAACAAATACAGCACGTCTTCGATGTCAAACCCGGCGAAATTTGGTTGACGGCTGGCGTTTTTACCTAGGCGCTGTTCCATTTGGTTTCGCAAATGAAAGATGCAAGCAACAGATACGCCAGATACTATCCCCATAAGCAACGCCCACCCACCAAATTTTCCCTCCCTAAGACCATATCCAATACACACAAATAAAAGAATGTGGATGATGGCATCACTAGCAAGATCGTACTGATGTCCCCATTTAGTGCTTTTCCCACTCAGACGAGCTAATTCACCGTCAGTGTGATCTAGAAAGTTGGATAAAGCAAATAGCCATGCCCCAATGTTAGCCCAGATGGCATTACCAACCGCGTTGGCGTAGCCCGTCATAGACATCGCTACGGCAGCTGCCAACCCTGTCACAAGCCGCACTGTAGTCAGATGATTGGGGTTTACCCAACTGTTTTTTAAAGGTCTAACTAGCCAGTAAGCCAGTTGAGCATCCCAAGGCTTTATGTTCATAGATGAACTTGAATTTGATGTGGTCTTTGAATATCGATAACACTGTAAATTACCACATCCATCTAAAGTTATATATTTTTATTTAAGATGACTACAAATTGTCCATTGTGTGAAACTCTTCATTGATGGATGAAATTTCTAGTTTTGAGAGCCGCTGGATTGGTCAGCGAACGCTTTGAACTCGATAGCATCATTACTACAGAAGAGGCGCACGCCCTTATTGCGATCGCTTGATAAGGCGCGTAGCCGATCTTGATTGAGCAACCGAGCTTTGCGATCCACCTCCATCATCCATTGGTAAGCACGCAAACCTGGCGTGCAGCGTCTTTTGGATGAGTCCATCTCGTGCCGATAAAAGTAAGCATCACCTGCATGTAGGAGGTTAATTAGCTGACCCAGGCTCACTGAGTTTGCGGGGCTGTTCAGCATTGACTAGGAGATCAAAGCCGTTTTGGGCAAACTGTTTGGCGAGTTCGTAACTGATGCCGTTGGAGGCACCTGTCATTACAGCCAGGGGTCGGGTCAACGAGCTGTTCAAAACCGTCCTAAACTCCTATGTAACTGCTCCACACTCGCTTGCTATGGCTTGCTTCTCTCGCTACCAAACAGTTCTGCGTAGACTGTAGGCTTTTAACCCTTACAATGTTACGCAGATAGCAGTGTGGTTGCGTCTTTCCAAGGAAGTATGGCGCGTGTGTCTTTAAGGTTACTTTTATAGAGTTCCGTATATAGTTCTAACTCTCATTTAGTTAGAGAGATTCTGTTTAACTTGCACCTCTGGCAAATCTCCAATTTTAAAGAAGAAGTAAGTCACACAGCAATGGTGAAATATGACTTTCAGTCTCTCAAAATCTATTTTGCTTGTTACATTAGCTACGAACTTTGGTAAGGATTTTTTGGGAATAGAAGGAAGCTGATTCTTCGTTTTTGGCGCAATCTTGGGCAAATTTAATTAGATGGTGTCCGACAAGTCCAACATGAATCAAGTTTTCAATATTACCTGCTTTCAATGCTGGCTTGGCCATTTTCCAGAAAGTCTGACGATAGTTACTAAATAAGCCTATCCGCAGCAAAATATTAGCTAAATAAGTTAAACCTTTGCGAATATTCGCCCCAGAAGTGCGAGATGGGCTGTTAGGTACTTCGATGCGGTTTGGATAGGTGTGTTCCATGTTGTAGGCAAACCGCTGATATAAAAATTCTGGCTCATAAGCAGTTGTAATGCAGCGCCGCCACATCTCAACAACTTGCTCGTAGGGCATCAAAAACTCCACATTTGATTCGCGGCTTTCATCAAAGACTAGTCGTCCTTCTGCTTCTAACCTCCGCCATAAAGGAGTTCTTGGTAATGCATGAAGTAGGTTGATTGTCAACATGGGAATTTGAGATGCCCGAATAAATTCGATAATTCGGTCTGCTGTTTCTGGTGTATCTGTATCTAACCCGATGATGATTCCTGATACTACTTCCATGCCATAGTTATTTAAAACCTGAATTGCTTTTAAGATTGGCATACTCAGATTTTGGTCTTTGGAAATGGCGTGGAGAGCATTTGGTTCGGGTGTTTCAATACCGCAAAAGATTGTGCAGAAATAAGCTTCACGCATCATCTCTAGCAGCTTTGGACTTTGAGCTAAGTTGAGCGTTGCTTCACAGGCAAACTGGATGGGGTAGCCATTGCGTTTTTGCCAGTCAATCAGATGAGGAAGTAACTTCATGGCGGCGCGGCGATCGCCAACAAAGTTATCATCGACAAAATATACTGCCCCCAAATTACCAGATTGTCGCATTGCATCTAACTCAGCGACTACTTGCTCTGGTGTTTTCATCCGGGGACTGTTGCCATAGAGTTCGGGAATATCACAAAACTCGCAGTGATAAGGGCAACCACTAGAAAACTGCACATTTGCCAGGAAATAATCATTGATATTCAGCAAATGATAAGCTGGAGTGGGAAACTCTGTTAAAGGCAAACGTTCCTTGGTTTCAAAGCGAATTTGCGCTTGAGGACGTTCCAGGTTTTGGTCTAGATACTCGATCATGCGATCGCTTGCATCTCCCAACTCACCCAAATGTAAAATGTCAAATTCAGGATAATATTCTGGGCAACCAGATACTGAAGGGCCACCTACAACTGTGATTTTGCCGGCTCGATGGGCAAGTTCATTAATTTGATTAATCTGTGGTTTTTGGATATGCATTCCACTCACAATCACCACATCACACCATTGGTAATCAGCTCTCGTTGCTGATTTGACATTCTCATCAATAAACCGCACTTCCCATTCTTTAGGTAAGTAGGCAGCCACAATTAAAATACCTTGGGGTGGCATAAAAGCCCGAACATTACCCATAAGTGGGTAGGCGTGATGAAAAGTACCAAAGGAGCGGCTGTACTTGGGAAAGATACACAAAATGCGTCGATGGTGCGAAGGAACGTAGCGGGTTCCTTGAGTGACAGGAGCGGTTTTGGAATCGGCCGCTATATAAGTTGGGTTCTCTAAAGACTTTAGATTCACAGTCATCGCAAATTTCACCCTGGAAAACTGAGCAGCTAATTTGACAGTTTATTGACATAATTAGCTGTAATTCCAACTAGCTTACCGTGATATTTCAGAAGTTTTTAACTGTAAGATAGAAAACTTACCCTAAAAGCGCGACCTCAATTGGTTTGCAAACAACTATCTTGAAAATAGGGCATGAGGCATTGGGTATGGGGCATGGGGCATAGGCATCTATCATGAATTTGATTTATTTTCTTTTGCGTTCTTCGTGGGGGATGGTAGCGATCGCGATCGCTACCGGATTCCTGAGTGGTGGTAGTAGTGCTGGCTTGATTGCCTTAATTAGCCGTGCTGCAAGTAGCGGTAGTGCTTCCCGCCTCACATCCATAACTTGGGGTTTTGCGGGGCTGGCTATAGTTGCACTGATTACCAGCATCATTTCCCAAGTGATGCTGATCCGCCTTTCTCAGAATGCAGTTTTGCAATTACGGATGCGTTTGAGTCGCCAAATTCTTGCTTCCGAGTTAAGTCATCTGGAAAGTTTAGGGAATCCTCGATTATTGGCAACTCTTACAGAAGATATTCAAGCGGTTGCCAATGCTGTTTATCAGATGCCTTTTATATTTATTAATTTAGCGATCGTCCTAGGTTGCATAACGTATATAACTTGGCTTTCTTGGTTAGTATTGTTGATGGTTTGTGGAATTTCAGTAGTAGCGATCGCTAGTTGTCAATGGTTATTAAATAGAGGCGGCAAATTGCTGGCCTTAGCTCGTGAAGATGAAGATCAGCTATTTAAACATTTTCGCACCATTACCGAAGGAGTCAAGGAACTCAAGCTAAATTACAGGCGGCGCGAAGACTTTTTAGAAGAAAAACTGCAATCAACTGCTAGCGAGTTTCGTCATCACAACGTTAATGGTCTAACCCTTTTTGCCATAACTTCAAGTTGGGGTCAACTCATATTCTTCTTTGCCCTCGGTTTTGTACTGTTTGCACTGCCTAATCTGCTTACCATTAATCCCGAAACTCTCTCTGGCTACATTTTGACTTTTACTTACTTGGTGTTACCAATGGATAACATCATCAGCAAACTTCCCTTATTAAGCAAAGCCAGCATTGCATTGCAAAAAATCGATTCACTGGGTTTATCTCTAGCTAGTCGAACTGAAATATCGACTGTTCCACCTGCCCTTAAATCTGACTGGCAAAGCTTAACATTTAAAAGTGTTACCCACACTTATTACACAGATCAAGAAGATAATAGCTTTATCTTTGGCCCTATCGACCTGACATTGTATCCTCAAGAATTAGTCTTCATTGTCGGCGGTAATGGTAGCGGTAAATCTACATTAGCTAAACTAATTACTGGACTGTACATCCCTGAAAAAGGCGAAATTTTGTTTGATAAAGAGTTAATTAGCGAACAGAAACGAGAATGGTATCGCCAGCATTTTTCCGTAGTATTTTCCGACTTTTATTTATTTGAAGAACTTTTAGGATTAAAAAATTCTGACTTGGATGCTCAAGCTACAAAATATTTAAAACAACTGCAACTAGACCATAAAGTTAAAGTTGAAAATGGGCAACTTTCCACCACAGCACTTTCTCAAGGACAACGGAAACGGCTGGCTTTGCTCACAGCTTACTTAGAAGATCGACCAATTTATCTATTTGATGAGTGGGCAGCTGATCAAGATCCAGTATTCAAGGAAGTATTTTATACTCAGCTACTACCAGAACTGCGATCGCGCGGCAAAACAGTGCTGGTGATTAGCCACGACGATCACTATTTTCATTTAGCAAACCGAATTATCAAACTTGACTATGGACAAATAGAGTACGACAAGACTTGAAGGGGGAAGGGGGCAGGGGAAAGGAAGGAATAAATTTATCTGTTGCTCTCAACCCCATCTAAATCTAAGCCACATTATGATATTTTGATCTTTTTTTTGAGCGAATAGGGAAGCGATCGCCAAATTAAGGGATTTCCAAAAAACTGATGCAACAACCCTTGTTCTTTTTTAGGTATTTTACCGATAAAGTTGGTTAAATGTTGGTATTACTGGTACGATTCTACGTAGCATCAATTTTTGGAAAAAACCCCTCAAGCACCTTTTCTATGAAAAGAAGACAAATTCTTGGCTTTTTGGGTATAGCAGTTGCAGGCTTGCTCCTAGCAATTGGTTTACCATTAGTTACTCCTTCTCCTTCTCCTGTAATAGCACAATCAAGCACCAGCATACTCGTGTCCGCAGCTGCCAGCTTAAAAGATGCGCTGGAAGAAATTAAGCCTTTATACCAACAAAGTAAATCAAATATCAACATTACTTATAATTTTGGGGCTTCAGGTGCTTTGCAGCAACAGATTGAGCAAGGTGCACCAGCGGATATCTTTATTTCTGGTGCCAAAAAGCAAGTAGATGCCTTAGAAGCAAAAGGACTATTGTTACCAGGTAGCCTTACTAACCTAGCAAATAACCGTCTAGTCTTGATTGTGGCTCAGGATGTTGTTGGTATCAGTAGCTTCTACAATTTAACAGATAGCAAGATTAAGAAAATTGCGATCGGTGAACCAAGAAGTGTACCAGCCGGTCAATATGGGGAGCAAGTCTTAAAGAAATTGAAACTTTATGATCAGCTTAAACCAAAATTGGTTTTTGCTAACAATGTGCGTCAAGTCTTGGCAGCCGTAGAAAGTGGTAATGCCGAAGCAGGTTTAGTTTATGCCACTGATGCCAAAATTTCCAACAAGGTAAAAGTTGTAGTCGCTGCTGACGATAAGTTTCACTCACCAATTGTCTATCCGATCGCAATAATTAAAAGCAGTAAAAATACTTCTGCTGCCAAAGAATTTGTCCAGTTTCTATCTGGCAGTCAAGCCAAAACTGTACTCAAAAAATATGGGTTTATTGTGCGTTGATGAAGAATGCAGATAACAAGGCAATACTTTTCGGTTAAACCCAATAATCTCTCTTTTACTCTGGGGAAAGGTTAAGGGGGAAAGGGGAAAGGGAAATTCAAACCCTTTCCCTTTCCCCTTTCCCCCCATCCGTGAGAGGTTAAGATAAAGTGCATTTTGTCAACCAGTTAAAATACTCAAAATAGTCTTATTGAAAATGATAA